>ONKL01000045.1 GCA_900318395.1 uncultured Prevotella sp. | reverse complement strand
GGACATTGTGAAGATGGTCATGGAGCATACTGACAAGTTCTACATCCGTGCCGAGCGGTATGCAGGTCTGTACGAGAAGGTGAAGCGGCAGACAGGCTGAACTACGGTGGAGATAGGATTCCAGCAGTACGACGTGCAGTCGTTCCCCTTCGAGAGTTTCGAGGACGTAAAGCATTGTCGCCTCGTCGTGCAGCGGCAGCGCAAGCAGAAAGGCGAGCAACTAGACCTCTTCGACGGCGAGTACACATACCGCTGTATATTGACCAACGACTGGGACATGACAGAAGAGGAGATCATACAACACTACAACAGGCGAGGAACTGCAGAGCAGGTCTTCGTCCGCCAGAACAACGACTTCGGATGGGCGCATCTGCCGAAGTCATTCATGAACCAGAACACCGTCTTCCTGCTTATCACCGCCATGGCTGCAAACTTCTACCAGTACATCGTATCGCTGCCGCTCATTTACTTACTGTAGTTATGAGGGCAATCCATTGCGTTCATGTCCCAATATTACGCATTAAAAAAACTTCTGCGGATTTTGGGTCAATTTCTAAAGTTATACTGAATGAAGTCACTTCTTTGCAGCATCATGTCATGAGATCAGTTACAATTTCATGAAGTTCACTTATCAACCCAATGAAGTATTGATATATATCAAGAAATGGATTTGCATCTTTTCAATCTCATTATTAATTAGGAATAATATACTAAAATAAGTGTATTTTTGCACTTTATAAAGAACTTTAATTATTAAAAAACTGAATTATGAAAGTATCATTAAAATCTTTAACTGCTGTTTGTGCAGTTTTTTGTATTGTTGGATGCTCGTCGAAGGACCTTTATGACGAGAAAGCTGTTGAGATGAAAGAGGATGCGACTTACACAGACAATTTTCTGAAAAAGTATCCGAATGTAGATTTGAACCAAGACTGGGATTATACGACAGGTCAGGTAACATACAGCCTGCCCTCTAGTAGTTCTGGTGCACGTGCTTTGACACGAGAGAATAGCTATGAGCCGACTACTGGGGAGTTTGTATTGGAAGGAACCGTTAACGATTATATGCGTGAGCATATGAAGGCTGGTAGGAATAACAAGAAAAAAGGTAATCCTTTCTATATGAAGGTGCCTGCGAATCCTTTCACCATTGTGCCTATCTTCCAAGGTAATGCCAGTTATGTTTGGGAATTGTGGATGCATGTTGATGATTTTGGTGATATTAAGGTCTGGTCGAAAGGTGAGGGTCTCTCTTATCAGGAAAAAGAAAATGGGTCATGGACTCAAATCCAAGCAGGTGTACAAGATCCTATTCCTGATAATGTATTTGCTATCAAATCCACATCTTATACTTTCAGTGGTTTACCTGTAGGTAAGAATATGTTTTTCTATTTGAAGGTAACGAGTAAAAATAACATGATCTGCTCTTCGATTGATCAGATGATGCTCACATTGAATGACTTCCCCACTCCTAAAAACCTGCCTGCCGATAATACAGCAATGATTGTGGGCTGTGAGGATCAGCCAGGTGGTGATTATGATTATGAGGATATGGTATTCATGGTCTATGGCAATCCAACTCCTCCTCCAGTTCACGTGGTCAAAGAGCGTATTAAAATGGAGGGCAAGCGTTATATGATGGAAGATTTAGGTGGTATGGACGATTTTGACTTCAACGATATTGTAGTTGATGTCTATAACCGCACAAAGGAAAAATTATGGTATGACTTTGATGAAAATGGAAAAGAGATATTAGACGAAAGCAAGACAGAAACAGTGGAAATGACGCCACTAGCAATAGTTCGCGCTATGGGTGGTACACTCGACTTCACTCTGAAGATAGGCGATAAAACTTGGACAAAGAGCGATAAATTCAACTTCAAGGATATGCTTAACACGAGAAATATCGACTGGAATAAGAATCTGGATGAGTTTGAGGCTGAGGGTTGGATCTATAAGGATAACAATGTCTCTGTGACCGTTGTGAGTGATGGTAAAGAGAGAGAGGTCAAGTTCTCTAAAGGTGGTACTGCTCCAATGATTATTGCTGTTGATCCAACAACTCATTGGATGGAGGAACGTGAGGCAGTTCCTGCTGACTGGTTTAATAAGGGTTGGTGGAAATCTTACGAATAATCTGATTAGATGATAATGAAGTAAAATGAAAAGCGCGTGGCTTAGCTGCGCGCTTTTCATTTGGTACAAAAACTTGTCGATTGTATGAGGAAGATATGGATGATCATGTTGCTGATGCCAGTGATGCTGATGGCACAGGAGGTGACTGTAATGAAACAGCGCAAATTCCCTAAGACTGTTTCAGCTGGAAACTATAGTGGAATTACCTGGTTGGGAGGTTCTCGTTATGCTGTGGCTAATGATAAATCGCCTACTGCCGGATTCTATCTGATGACGATTGATATCGATAGTATCACAGGTGAATTATTGTCTGTTCGTGAAGATACTTTTCTCACCAGTGGCCTACCAAATCGCGATGAGGAAGGCATCTGTTATATGCCTTATAATCAGAAGGTTTTCGTGAGTGGAGAGAAAGATCAGGAGATTCTGGAGTATAACCTGCAAGGTCAGTTGACGGGTAGAAAACTGAACATTCCAGAAATCTTCAAGTCTTGCTATTCCAATGGTGGTTTCGAGGCTCTTACTTATCAGGCGCAGCCCCATCTCTTTTGGACCACAACGGAATTTACGCTGAAGACAGATGGTGAGAAGCCTACGATAAAAAGAAAGATCAAGAATCGCTTGCGCTTACAGTCTTTTGGTGATGACTTACAGCCCAAAGAGCAATATTGGTATGAGACCGACTCTACGATGATTCACAAGGAAAAGGGTCGCAGCATCTTGGGAGTCAGTGGGTTAGCGGCTCTTGAGGATGGGCGGATTGTGGTTCTCGAACGCGAGCTGTATTTCCCCAAGAAGCAGATTGGTTCGTTTTGTATAGTCAGATTATACTTAGTGGATCCCTCTCAGCACCAACCAGGCGAAGTGCTGAGTAAAACCCTTCTGACTGAATTCAAGACAAAATTCAATCTCACTCGCAGAAACTTTGCCAATTATGAAGGTATTTGCTTGGGTCCCAAACTCTCAGATGGTCGCCAAGTCCTCATCCTCATCTGCGATTCCCAGAATCAACATCGAGGAGTCATGAGAGATTGGTTCAAAACCGTTATTCTTCATTAATTGTTTTTACAAACTGATGTTTGAGAATCGCGCGTCAGCCACCAATCTAAAACGAGGACTCATACACGCGAAATATGACTCGTTTTGTAAGCGATTGATATTCTGAGGCTTACAAATTCGATGATTTCTGAACGCTCGAAAAACCACCTGAAAAGTGCCATTTTACTATTAATTTTGGCACTTTTTACTATTAATACTGGCACTTTTTCCCACTAGAGGGAATACTTTTTCCCTAGTTATCCCGCAAGTTTGCAGTAAGCAAGCACCTTGTTCCCTTGCTGGGAACGCTCCGTTTGCTTACTTCTTCCTCATTTCCTTCCTCTCTCCTCTCCTAGAACACTCAGTTCCGAAGTGTTAAATTTCAGCACAATTCCTTTACAGAAGAAAGAATGGCTTTGTGTCTTTCGTTATATGAATATTCACTAAATAGTTTGAAAACTTTTGGTGGGTATGGGATGAATGATTATTTTTGCAGGCGATGAGTTATTGGCGAATGATATGGCTGGCGTTGATGGTGTGGGCGATTCAGGCTCATGCACAAAAGCGATTTGTGGTTGTCGATGTGGAGACGCTGCAGCCTGTGGTTGGTGCTAATGTCATCAGTAAGGATGGTTCTGCAACGACAGACTCTCTGGGATATGTCAGTGTGAATGACAGTTGTAAGTCGCTGTCATTCTCGCACGTCAACTATGAGAGTCGCCTAGTGAATCTCAAGGAACTGAACGATACTGTGTTCCTGATTTCCAAGTTGTTGAATATCAAGGAGGTGGTTGTTTTCGGACATGGGCAGCGCAATGAACTGCCTGAAGCTTTGAAACGACAGTTGGAAATCGACAAAAAAGAAGCCCAACTGGCTGCTATCAACCCCAGTAGTGGTAATCTTCTGAGTCTTTTGAGCTATATCATTCCCAAAAAGTGGCGCAAGAGCAAAAAAGAGAAGCAACGCCAACGGCTGAAGAAGATATTAGACGAATACTAAGCTACAAGCACAAATTGTAGTGAGAAAAATCAGAAAAAGTTTTGAGTTTTGCGAAAAAGTTCCTACCTTTGCAACGCTCGAAAAGCTTATTACCAATCTTATCAACAACTGTATATGAGGAAATTATTAGTTTCACTGCTTTTAGCATTCGTCATTCCTGCAGCATCGCAAGATGAGAACAACGGGTTGTACACCTTGAAGAGTGGCAACGTGACCATGATTATCGATGCTGCCAAAGGTGGAAAGATCCTGTCTTTCAAGTATGGTGATCAGGAAGTCATCTCACAATTGAAGTGGCCTGAGTCCTTTGGTAGTACCTTCTGGACCAGTCCTCAGAAAGAGTGGTATTGGCCACCAGTACCTGAATACGACAAGAAGCCTTATGCGGTAGAAGAAAAGGACGGTGTGCTGATGATGACCAGCGAGGTGAATGATAAACTGAAATACAGAATCCGCAAGGCTTTTGCTGTCGATGAGCAGAATCAGGCCATCGCCATCACCTACTCTATCATCAACGAGAGCGATGAGACGCGCCAAGTGGCTCCTTGGGAGATTACCCGTGTGCAGAACGAGGGAGGCCTGATATTCTTTGAAGCCCCTGTGGACAGCATCTGGCCTGCAGGGCTGATGAACTTCAAGGATGCCAACGGCATTGCCTGCTATGAGCCTGATGAGGCTAATGATAACCTTAAGGTGAATGCTGACGGAAAGGGATGGCTGGCTTATCTGAATAAAGAGAAAGGTCTGCTGCTGGTGAAGCAGTTTGAGGATCTTGCTAAAGGACAGCCTGCACCTGACGAGGCTGAGATTCAGGTGTATGTGAACAGAGGCAAGACCTATATCGAGCTGGAAAGTCAGGGAGCCTATACGACGCTGAAGCCCAAGGAGCAAGTCTGCTGGACTGTGCGCTGGAATCTGCTGCCCTGCGAGGGAACCCCTACCCTATCAGACGCTTTGTTACAGAAAATTAGAAATCTGAAATCATCAAACTGAGGATATGAAACTGAGTGAACAATTTGTAATAACCATCAATCGCGAGCTTGGCTCTGGCGGAAGAACCATTGGTGAGAAACTGGCAGAAAAACTGGGTGTGCCCTTTTACGACAAGGCGCTCATTCAGGGTCTGAAGGAGAAATATGAGTTGACAACTGAGGAGATAGAGCGTCTGAAAGGTCAGCAGCACAACTGGTGGGCAGATTTCAAGCGCAGTCTGAAGATCATGCCCAGTTATGCAGCCCCACAGTTGATTTCTGGAAAGGCCTCTATTCCTGACTTCCTGATTACAGACGATATTTTCCAGTCTGAGACAGAGATTCTGAAGGGTATCGCAGCTGATGAATCATGTGTGATAGCAGGCCGTAGCGGCTTTTTCGTGCTGCGCGAACATCCCAATCATCTGAGTATTCTCATTCAGGCTCGTAAGGAGTATCGCATCAAACGCTTGGTAGAAAAGCGTGGCATCACGCCCAAAGAGGCTCAGAAGATTATCGAGGAAGTGGATACTGGTCGTGAGAACTATGTGAAGAAATATACAGGCACCTCGCGCTACGACACCAGAAACTATGACCTGGTCTTCAATGTCGATAATCATAACGAAGACGAGATCGTCGACCTCATTCTCCGATATCTAAAGAAATAAGCTGCTGGCAATGGCAAAGAAAGACGGGGAACTGACCCCGATGATGAAACAATTCTTCGATCTGAAGGCGAAACATCCTGACGCAGTGATGCTGTTCAGGTGTGGCGACTTCTATGAAACTTATTGCGAAGACGCCATTACAGCCTCGAAGATTTTGGGTATCACGCTCACCCATCGCAATAACGGTGCAGGCGTAAAGGGCGACGAGATGGCTGGATTCCCCCATCATGCCCTTGATACCTATCTGCCCAAGCTGATCCGTGCTGGTAAACGAGTAGCTATCTGCGACCAGCTCGAAGATCCCAAACTTACCAAGAAGCTTGTCAAGCGAGGCATCACGGAGTTGGTAACACCAGGTATCGCGCTGTCAGATAACGTGCTGAACTACAAGGAGAACAACTTCCTGGCAGCTGTGCATTTTGGTAAGTCGAGCTTCGGAGTGGCTTTCCTCGATATCTCTACAGGTGAGTTCCTTACTGGCGAGGGTACTGCTGACTACGTGGAAAAGCTCTTGGGCAATTTCTCGCCCAAGGAAATCCTGCATGATCGTACGAAGAAACAGGAGTTTGAGCGCCATTTTGGATCGAAATACTTCACTTTCCAGCTCGATGATTGGGTGTTTACAGAGCAGACTTCGAAGCAGAAGCTGCTGCGCCACTTCAACGTGAAGAACCTAAAAGGCTTTGGTGTGGATCATCTGCAGTCTGGTGTGATTGCAGCTGGTGCTATCCTGCAATATCTCGAACAGACACAGCACACTCAGATTGGTCATATCACCAGCATCTCGCGCATCGAGGAAGATAAATATGTACGCCTCGATAAGTTTACGATTCGCAGTCTGGAATTGGTTCATCCCATGCAGGATGATGGCAAGTCGCTGCTCGATGTCATCGACAAGACGGTAAGTCCGATGGGAGGTCGCCTGCTGCGTCGCTGGCTTGTGTTCCCTCTGAAGGACGAAAAGCCCATCAACTCTCGTCTCGACATCGTGGAGTATTACTATCGCGAACCAGAATTCCGTGAGTGTATCGACGACCAGTTGCATCGCATCGGCGACTTGGAGCGTATCATCTCCAAGGCAGCAGTAGGGCGCGTAACGCCTCGTGAGGTAGTACAGCTGAAGACAGCCTTGCAGGCCATACAACCCATTAAGACAGCTTGTCTCTACGCCAAGAACGAGGCACTGAATCGAGTAGGGGAGCAGCTGAATCTCTGCGAATCGCTGCGCGACAGGATAGAGAAAGAAATCCAGAATGATCCTCCGCAGTTAGTAGCGAAGGGAGGCGTCATCAAAGACGGCGTGAATGCAGAGCTTGACGAACTGCGCAGCATCGCCTATTCAGGCAAGGACTATCTGCTGAAGATACAGGAGCGCGAGGCCGCAGAGACAGGCATCAGCTCGTTGAAAATAGGCTATAACAACGTGTTCGGCTACTATCTCGAGGTGCGTAATACCTATAAGGATATGGTGCCGCCAGAGTGGGTGCGCAAGCAGACGCTGGCTCAGGCAGAGCGCTATATCACGCAGGAACTGAAGGAATACGAAGAGAAGATACTTGGCGCAGAGGATAAGATTCTCTCGCTCGAGGCCAAGCTCTTCAACGATCTCGTGCTGTCGATGCAGGAGTTTATCCCACAGATTCAGATCAATGCCAATATCGTGGCTCGTCTCGACTGTCTGCTGAGTTTCGCGAAGACAGCAGAGGAGAATAAATACATCCGTCCTGTCATAGATACGTCAGAAGTGATAGATATCAAGCAAGGACGGCACCCCGTTATCGAACAGGAACTGCCACTTGGTGAGCGATATATCCCTAATGATATCCTGCTCGACAATGAGCGTCAGCAGATCATCATCATTACAGGTCCGAATATGGCTGGTAAATCGGCGCTGCTGCGACAAACGGCGTTGATAGTACTGCTGGCGCAGATAGGCTGTTTCGTGCCAGCAGAAGCCGCGAGAATAGGCTTGGTGGACAAGATATTCACGAGGGTAGGGGCATCGGATAACATTTCGCTGGGAGAATCCACGTTTATGGTAGAGATGACAGAGGCCTCGAATATCCTGAACAACGTAAGCAGTCGCTCGCTGGTTTTGTTCGACGAGTTAGGTCGTGGCACCAGTACTTACGATGGCATCTCGATAGCATGGGCCATCGTGGAGTATCTGCATGAGAACGCCAAGGGCCATCCCAGAACGCTCTTCGCCACCCACTATCATGAGCTCAACGAGATGGAGAAGAACTTCTCGCGCATCAAGAACTATAATGTTTCAGTGAAGGAGGTCGATGGTAAGGTGATTTTCCTGCGTAAGCTCGAAAAGGGTGGGAGTGAGCACTCCTTTGGTATCCATGTGGCAGAGATAGCAGGTATGCCTCGCTCGATTGTGAAGCGTGCCAATGTGATTCTGAAGCAGTTGGAGGCCGATAATTCGCAGGTAGGAACCGTTGGTAAGCCCACAACAGAGATCGCAGCTTCGCGCGAAGGTATGCAGCTGAGTTTCTTCCAGTTGGATGACCCCGTATTATGTCAGATTCGCGATGAGATTCTGGGTATCGATGTGAATAATCTCACGCCTCTCGAAGCCCTGAATAAGCTTAACGACATCAAGAAAATAGTCTCTGGTAAATAAGAGCCTGTTATTGAAAATTAAGGGTCGCTTATCAATCAATAAGCGGCCCTTATTTATGCTTTCTTGGCTCTTATCATGCAATAGGTGCCAAGTATGACAAATGGGATCGATAGAATCTGTCCCATATCGAGTGGGAGAGTGGCCTCGAAAGCCTCCTGAATCTCCTTCGTATACTCGATAAAGAAGCGGAAGGTGAAGATATACGTCAGGCAGAAGCCGAAGTACCAGCCAGTGCCGATCTTCTCTGGCATCTTCTTGTGCAATACCCACATGATGCAGAAGAGTAGGGCATAGGCGATGGCTTCGTAGAGCTGTCCTGGATGGCGAGGCATCGTATCTACCTTCTCGAAGATAAAAGCCCAGGGAACGTCTGTAATCTTGCCGATAATCTCAGAGTTCATCAGATTTCCCAAGCGGATAAAGCAGGCCGTTGTACCAGTGGCGATAGCGATGTTATCGAGAACTGTCCAGATGCTCAGTTTGGTGTGCTTTACATACACCCAAAGGGCTATCATCAGTCCTAATGTTCCGCCATGCGAGGCCAGTCCTGCATAGCCTATTACCTTCCAGTCTCCATCAGGCAGGAAATGGATGGGCAGCAGCATCTCTACGAAACCTTTCCAAGATGTGAGGAAATAGTCTGGCTCGTAGAAGATACAATGACCCAAGCGGGCTCCTAACAAGATACCTACGAAACAGTAGAAGAAGAGCGGATCGAAGAGCTCTTCCTTGATCTTCTGCTCCTGATAAAGGCGCTTCACGACGAAATAAGCCAGCGCCAGTCCGGTAATCCACATCAGACCATACCAGCGTATCGTAATAGGACCCAGATGGAATGCCTCCAAGTCAGGGTTCCAGAGGATATAACTCAGCAGATTCATCATACCTTAGACATTAAAGCGGAAGTGCATGATATCGCCATCCTGAACCACATAGTCTTTACCCTCTACGCCCATCTTGCCAGCCTCGCGGACAGCGGCCTCTGAGCCATACTGGATATAGTCGTCGTATTTGATAACCTCTGCACGGATAAAGCCTTTTTCGAAGTCGGTGTGGATGACACCAGCACACTGAGGTGCCTTCCAGCCTTTCTTATAGGTCCAGGCCTTCACCTCCATCTCGCCAGCTGTAATGAAAGTCTCAAGGTTCAGCAGGGCATAGGCCTTCTTGATGAGGCGATTCACGCCACTCTCTTCGAGGCCCAGTTCTTCGAGGAACATCTGTTTGTCCTCGTATGATTCAAGTTCTGCAATATCCTCTTCAGTCTTGGCAGCGATGATCATCGCCTCTGCGCCTTCTTCCTTGGCGAGAGCCTCGACTTTCTTCGTGAAGTCATTGCCTGATTTTGCATCAGCCTCGCCCACATTGCAGACATAGAGCACAGGCTTGGATGTCAGCAGGAAGAGGTTACGGGCACAATCTTGCTCGTCTTTGCTCTCGAACTCCACGATACGGGCATTCTTTCCCTGCTCCAGCACCTCTTTGTAAGCGTGCAGAACATTGACTTCGATCTTTGCGTCCTTGTTGCCAGCAGCTGCAGCCTTCTCTGTCTTCGCCAAGCGACTCTCGATGGTTTCGAGGTCCTTCAACTGAAGCTCTGTATCGATAATTTCCTTGTCGCGAATGGGGTCGATGGTGCCATCCACGTGGGTGATATTCTCATCCTCGAAACAACGGAGCACATGGATAATTGCATCCGTCTCACGGATATTTCCCAAGAACTTATTGCCTAATCCCTCGCCCTTCGAGGCACCCTTTACCAGACCAGCGATATCCACGATTTCACAGGTTGCTGGTACGATACGTCCTGGGTGTACCAATTCAGCCAGTTTCGTGAGTCTCTCGTCAGGAACAGTGATCACACCCACATTGGGTTCGATGGTGCAGAAAGGGAAATTTGCTGCCTGAGCCTTTGCGCTCGACAGACAATTAAACAGTGTAGACTTGCCCACATTCGGCAGTCCCACAATACCACATTTTAATGCCATTTTCTTCTATAAACGTTTATTTCGGCTGCAAAATTAAGAAACATTTTCCGAGTAACAAAAGTTTTCTCAGAAAATGTTCCTTTTTCACCTTATTATTTAAGCACGTCATGCTTTTTTCTGCCTTTCAACAGATGATTAATGCGCTTCGAGCCAGTTTTGGCCAAATCCGGAATCAGCTACGAGGGGTACGCTGAGTGGGAAGGCTGCCTGCATTTCCTCAATGACAATGCGCTCCACCTTTTCTTTCTCCTCTGGGAAGACAGAGAAGTTTAATTCGTCGTGTACTTGGAGGATCATTTTGCTCTTGATGCCCTCTTTCTTGAAGCGCTCGTGGATATGGATCATCGCCACCTTGATGATATCGGCAGCAGTGCCCTGAATAGGCGCATTGATGGCATTGCGCTCTGCAAAACCTCGAACTGTCGCATTGTGGGAGTTGATATCCGGCAGGTAGCGGCGACGCCCGAATAGGGTAGTGACGTAACCTTTCTGGCGAGCCACTTCCTTCGACTTTTCCATGTAGTCGTGTACTTGTGGGAAGGTGGCGAAGTAGCCTTCTATCAGCATTTTGGCTTCATCGCGAGGGATGTCCAGGCGCTCTGCTAAACCAAAGACGGTGATGCCGTAGATGATACCGAAGTTGGCACGTTTCGACTTGGTGCGTTCATCGCGAGTGACCTCTTCAATAGGTTTCTTATAGATATTCGCCGCTGTGGCAGCATGCAAGTCCTTACCTTCCTTGAAAACTTCAATCATCTGAGTATCCTGCGAAAGATGTGCCATCACGCGCAATTCAATTTGACTATAGTCTGCTGAAAAGAACAGACAGCCTGGTTCTGGGATAAAGGCCTTACGAATCTCCTTACCGTCTTCACCACGAATAGGGATATTCTGAAGGTTAGGATCAGAGGAACTCAGGCGCCCCGTCGCTGTTATCGTCTGATTGAATGATGTGTGAATATGTCCTGTGCGAGGATTAATCAGCTTGGGTAGTGCATCGATATAGGTTCCAATCAGTTTCTTTAAACCTCTGTGTTCCAAGATGTCTGCCACAATCTCATGCTTGTTGCGAAGTTGCTGTAGCACTTCTTCGGATGTGACATATTGGCCTGTCTTGGTTTTTTTGGCTTTCTCAACGATCTTCAGTTTGTCGAATAAGATTTCACCAACTTGCTTGGGCGATGCGATATTGAACTGCTCGCCTGCGAGTTCGTAGATACGGCGCTCAAGCTCGTTCATGCGATCCGTCAAAACCTTTGACGTTTCTTTAAGTGATTCTGTATCCAGACAGACACCATTCATCTCCATTTCAGCCAGAACAGGCATCAGGGGCATCTCAATTTTATAGAATAAGTCTTCGCACTCAAATTTCTTCAGCTCGGGCTCGAGTTTGTTCTTCAGGCGCAAGGTGATGTCTGCATCTTCAGCAGCATACTCATAAACCTGAGAGGGTAGGAGGTCGCGCATTGATTTCTGTCCTTTGCCTCGCGGACCTATCAGCTCATCAATATGAATGGTCTGATAGTTGAGATAGATCTCAGCCATGTAGTCCATATTATGATGAAGTTCTGGTTGGATGAGATAGTGGGCAATCATCGTGTCCCACATCTTGCCTTTGAGTTCGATGCTGTAGTTGCGCAACACCTCGAGGTCGTACTTCAGATTTTGTCCGATTTTCAAAATATTCTCATTCTCGTAGACCTCTTTAAAGATATTAACAATTCGCAACGCTTCTTCACGATTGGCAGGAATGGGGACATAAAATGCCTCGAATTCTTTCACGGCGAAGCTCAATCCTACCAATTCTGCATCTATCGCAGAGGTTGAAGTGGTTTCTGTATCTAGACTGAGAATTCCGTTTGTTAAGAAATAATCACATAATTTTCGCAAATCTTCCTCATTTTCAACGAGTTTGTAATCGTGAGGAGTCGTTTTAAGGCTCTTAAAACTTGAATTTTCGCTCACATTCGCCCCGTCGATGGGAAATTCTGCAAAGAGATCGAGTTGTCCATTAACGGGAATTTGCGGTTTTTGGCTTTTTTTAAGAACTCTGTCTGCGAACGACTTCATCTCCAGTTCGAGCAATAATTTGCCAAGTTCATCTTCGTTGGGCTTGACGAGTTTCAGATTTTCCATATCGAGTTCGATGGGCACATCTGTTTTGATAGTTGCCAGGAAGTAACTCATCTTGATATCGTCGACATGCTCTTCCACTTTTTCGCGAAGCTTACCCTTGATTTCTGATGACCTTTCAATCAGACTATTGATATTCCCAAACTCATTGATGAGTTTCACGGCTGTTTTCTCACCCACACCAGGACAGCCAGGGAAATTATCTGCAGAATCACCCATCAGCGCCAGAAGATCGATGACAGCCTGTGTCGATGGAATGCCATATTTCTCACAGACTTCCTTCGGACCCATCGTTTCATAACCACCTCCATGACGAGGTCGGAAGATGAAGACATTATCTCTCACCAACTGGCCATAGTCTTTATCTGGAGTCAGCATAAAGGTCTGTATGCCTTGCGCGCCAGCTTTCGTAGCCAGTGTTCCAATGACGTCATCAGCCTCAAAACCATCTACTTGCAGGATTGGAATGCGGTAAGCCTTCAACAAGTCCTTGATGATTGGCACTGCCTTACGGATATCCTCAGGTGTCTCTTCTCGCTGAGCCTTATATTCAGGAAAAGCCTCACTACGGAACGTAGGCCCATGGGGATCGAAGGCCACGCCAATATGTGTAGGTTGCTCTTTTGTGAGCACTTCATTCAGCGTGTTCAGAAAGCCCATGATGGCACTTGTATTAAGACCTTTCGAGTTGATTCGAGGGTTTTTTATGAATGCATAATAACTGCGATAAATGAGCGCATAAGCGTCTAAAAGAAATAATTTCTGCATAACTTTCTTAATTTTCGGTGTAAAATTACTTAAAATTCTTTGAAATCCGTCGATTTTTACTATTTTTGTATCGAAAAATTTGTTTGCGATGGATTATTTAGCAACGATAAGAAGGCCAATTGCGACGGAAATGAACGATTTCGTCGTATTATTCAATGAAAGTCTGACTCATGGTGATGGATTGCTTGAGCATGTTCTTTCGCATATCCGTAAACGTGGTGGAAAGCGCATGCGCCCCATGTTGTTCCTATTGTCTGCCAAGAACTATGGTGTTGTTTCAGATGTGACGCAAAATGCTGCTTTGGCATTGGAACTGATTCATACAGCCAGTCTTGTTCACGATGATGTAGTCGATGAGAGTACTGAGCGTCGTGGCCAGGCCTCAGTTAATGCTTCTTATAATAATAAGGTGGCTGTGTTAGTGGGCGATTATATCGTTTCTACTGCGTTATTGCGCGTAGCTCTTTCAGATAATCCGCTCATCATACAGCATCTTGCAGAATTAGGTAGAACACTCGCGGCTGGTGAGATTCTACAGCTCTCGAACATCTCGAATCAGGAGATTTCAGAGGATATTTATTATCAGGTGATTAATAAGAAAACTGCTGTTCTCTTCGAAGCCTGTGCCACTTTGGGTGCCATTTCTGTTGGTGTCCCTGAAGAAGATGTGGAAAAAGCTAAAAAGTTCGGACATAATATCGGTATGATCTTCCAGATTCGTGATGATATTTTCGATTATTTTGATTCGAAGGAAATTGGAAAGCCTACAGGTAATGATATGAGTGAAGGCAAACTGACGCTTCCTGTTATCTATGCATTGACTCATTCTGATTCTCAGGCGATGTTCACGCTTGCCAAGAAGGTGAAAGCTGGAACGATTAATGCTGATGAAATCGCTGTTCTTGTTGAATTTACAAAGCAGAATGGTGGAATCGAATATGCCGAACAGAAGATGGAAGAGTTTGCTAAAGAAGCTCAGAAATATATTGACGAATCCGTAAAACCAGAGTTGAAACAAGCTTATACTGCTTATCTTGATTATGTGATTCAGCGCAAGCTATAAAGCAAAAACCCTCGCCATCGCGAGGGCTTTTTGTTTGTGCTATGATGCTCAAAAGATTCGTCAGTTAGAAGAATTTAGTTTCTTCGCCAATGACCTCACTGAGCAACATATTTGCTAATCGGGAAGTACCCATACGGAACCACTGGTTTGTGAGCCATTTTTCGCCCAGAACCTCTTTGACGATCGTGTAGTATATCAGTGCGTCCATCACCGAGTTAAGGCCTCCAGCGGGCTTAAAACCAATCTGTATGCCCGTTTCATCGTAGTATTCCTTAATGGCTTGACACATCACGTATGCTGCCTCAGGTGTAGCTGCTGGCTCGAGCTTTCCTGTAGAGGTCTTGATGTAATCTGCTCCTGCATACATAGATAGGATAGAGGCAGTCTTGATATTGGCTGCTGTCTTCAGACAACCAGTTTCGAGGATAACCTTCATCTTCTTATCGCCGCAAGCCTCTTTCATCTGCTGAATCTCGTCTATAACGGTCTCGTAATCGCCAGAGAGGAATGCGCCAACGGAAAGCACCATATCAATCTCTGTAGCGCCGTCTTTTACCGCCAGCCCTGTCTCAATCGTCTTGACCTCAATTAGTGCCTGAGACGACGGGAATGAGCCCGAGACGCAAGCAATTTCAACACCATCTACTTCAAGTGTCTCTGAAACGATCTTTGCAAATCGTGGATACACGCAGATTGTAGCAACATGGGGGAGGTCAGGATATTGTTCATCGAACTGATTGACGCGCTCGGTAAAAGCCATTACGCTCTCGTCTGAATCCGTAGTTTTCAGTGTGGTTAGTTCCACGCTTCCCATCAGGAATTTCTTGGTTTCCAAGTTGTCGTTCTCATGTACTTTCTCCGCAATGATTTTCTTCACTGCCTCACGTACTTCCTCGTCGCTGATCTCGAGGTTATACTTACTTAGAGCCTCTTCAATACGACTCTTCTGTGGCATCTCGTGGTGGTGATGCTCATGCTCATGATTGTGTTCTGCCATAATCGTTTTATGCTAAAAGTTTCTTATTATGTATATGTCTTAATGAATCTCTTTCTGTCTTCTTTTCGATGGACTTTTGCAGTTCTTCCGTTAGGTCTACGCCCGTCTGATTGGCCAGACAGAGCAGAACCCAGAGAACATCTGCCATTTCTTCGCCCAGATTGTCTTTTTCGCCCTCCTTGAAACTCTGATCGCCATATTTACGCGCTATCACACGAGCCAATTCACCTACTTCCTCCGTTAAAACCGCCATATTTGTCAGTTCTGAGAAGTATCTTACGCCGTATTCTCTGATCCAGCGATCCACTGCTTCTTGTGCTTCTTTGATGGTCATCTTGCTCTTAACATTTGAATGAATAATAGGGCTATCGTCAGTGATACCGATTCCGCAGATCCATCCGCCATAAATCGAACCCCAAATCAGTGAGTTGACGATTCCAGTAGACGCCAGAATCACCCCTGCCATTTCTATTTCTCGAAGATACTTTTTCATTCGAAGCTAATTATATTGTTTGGTCCTATAAAGTATAAAAGTAATGCCCAGGCTAAGATGATTATTACCAATAGTGCTATCCATTCGTAATTTAATAATCTGCTGTTCTGTTTCCATTTTGTCAGACCCCAAATAGGAATAACTGGCGAAAGAATCAGAAACACTATGCAAATCCACTTCTTAATAGGGATTGGTAGTATGTGTAATGCAAACATAAATAGGAATAAGAATCCCCATTTGTAATACGTATTTTGGAAGAATCCCTTGATGCTCATAGCTGCAGAATTAGAGTCCGAAGAGTGATAGTCCGACGAGTACCAGGAAGGCCACTGAGATATAGTCCGACATTTTGTCGTTCTCCTTCCAATGGATGATGGTCCAAATACTCGACAGGGTCATGATTCCCAGACCAATCCAGGAGAGGATACCCATGTTCAAAATGCGTCCGAGGATGTAGCAGATTAGTGCTGCGAAGTTTACGTAATTGATAATTTGTCTTGCGTCCATAGTTATTCTTTGTTTTTAGTGTCCATACATATCGTTACGGGTCCGTCATTCAGTAATTCAACCTTCATGTCAGCCCCGAATTCACCTGTTCCTACTGGCTTTCCGATGGCTTCGGATAGATCTTTGCAGAAGGCTTCGTAGAGTGGGATAGAGTGCTCATGAGAGCCTGCTTTGAACCAGCTGGGGCGATTCCCTTTCTTATAGCTGGCATATAGCGTGAACTGACTGACTACGAGGGCCTCGCCGCTGATGTCGATGACGGAACGATTCATGACTCCATCTTCATCATCAAACACCCTCAGGTTGGCTATTTTCTTCACCAGCCACTCCACGTCTTCTTCCGTATCTTCATCGCAGATGCCCACCAGAATCAGGAATCCTGCTCCTATCTGGCTTTTGACTGCGCCCTCTATGGTGACGCTGGCACGGCTGACTCTCTGTACGACTGCTCTCATCTCTTTCTGATTTTTCGGCAAAGTTACGACTTTATTCTGAATTGACCAAATTTTGGCTTCTTATTTCTCTGATTCCGCATTTTGTAACTTTGTAACAATGTAACATTGTAACATTAAGGTCTGTGACAGATGACAGATGACAGTTTTTTGATTTTGAGAGAGTATACAGTATTATTATTATATATATTATAATATATATAATAATAATTTTTCTTTTTCCTTTCTTTTTCTATAACTGTCATCTGTCATTTGTCATGAGTGTTGATGGCAAAGTCCTACACTGTTTAGTGCTTAATGTTACAATGTTACAAAGTTACATTGTTACATTCTAATGATGTGAATAGACGATGTTACGGCTTTCTGCCTCGTGTATTACGTTTCGTTTGCCACGAAGTTACTTCTCGTCATCAATGTGCTCATGGTGCATGTATTCATAGACGATCTTGGCTTTGGCAGGACCGATGATTTCTGTGAGTGTTTCCAGGTTGGCCTCCCTAATCCGTTTAACCGATTTGAGGGCATTTAGGAGCCCGTCACGTGTCTTAGGACCGATGCCAGGGATGTTATCAAGCTCAGAGTGCAAAGCGCGCTTAGAACGCTTGTTTCGGTGGAATTCGATGGCGAAGCGGTGTACTTCATCCTGGATATGCGTCAGCACGTGGAAGAGTTCTGAGTCGGTCTTCAGGGCTACGTGGATGGGCGGGAATCCGTAGAGCAGTTCGTTGGTGCGGTGACGGTCGTCTTTGGCTAATCCTGCGATAGGAATATCGAGGTTCAGCTCGTCCTGGATGACCTCTCTGATCACCTCCATCTGGCCCTTGCCGCCGTCGGCGATGATGAGGTTGGGTAGTGGCTGTTCTTCTTCTACCAGGCGGGTATATCTGCGGTGAACTACCTCCTTCATCGAGGCATAGTCATCGGGACCAACTACGGTCTTGATGTTGAAGTGCTTGTATTCCTTTTTGCTGGGCTTCATGGCCTTGAAGACCACGCATGAGGCTACTGCGTCAGTGCCTGATATGTTCGAGTTGTCGAAGCATTCGATATGGTAGGGCAGGGTAGGCAGGTGCAGCTTCTCTTGCAGTTCCTTCATCAGCCGTGTCTGTTTCTGCTCTGGATTCAGTTTCTCGGCCTGCTTCAGGCGGTCGAACTTGTATTGTTTTCCGTTCATGATCGAGAGGTCGAGCAGGGTCTTCTTGTCACCTCGTTGGGGTATGGTGAAAGTGACGTTTTCCAACTCTATATCCACCTCCGTTGGTATGATGATCTCCTTGGCGTCGCTCTTGAATCTTTGGCGCAGTTCGATGATGCCGAGTTGCAGTAACTCCTCATTGCTCTCGTTCAGCTTCTTTTTGTACTCGATGGTGAAGCTCTGGTTGATGCTGCCGTTCGAGACATGTATGTAATTGATGAAGGCCATTTTCTCGTCCGAGGTGATAGAGAATACGTCTACGTTGTTGATTGTGTTGCTTACCACTTCGCTCTTGCTTACGAATCCGTCCAGCGCTATGTATTTCCTCTTGATTTCTTCTGCCTCCTCGAAGCGCAGTTCTTCTGAGAGTCTGAGCATTTCTTCCTTCATGTCTCGTAGCACCTGACGTGTGTTCCCTTTCAGGATCTCTCGGGCCTGCATGATGTTCTTCTGGTAGTCCTCGTAGGCTTGCTTTCCCGTGCAAGGTCCCAGACACTTCTTGATGTGATAGTCGAGGCATACCTTGTATTTCCCGCTCTCTACGCCTTCCTTCGTGAGTGGGGTGTTGCAGGTGCGAGGGTGGTAGAGTTCCTTGATGATGTCGAGGACGGCGTACATCGACCCGATGTGGGAGTATGGCCCGTAGTAGGTACCCCATTTCCTGTTGATGTTACGAGTCTTGAAGATACGCGGGAAGAATTCGTTGGTGACGCAAATGCTGGGGTATGTCTTGCCGTCTTTCAGTAATACGTTATAACGCGGATTGTATTTCTTGATCAGAGCGTTCTCTAACAAGAGTGCATCTTCTTCAGTGTTAACAACCGTATAGCTGATATCATGGATTTTGCTGACGAGAACCTTTGTCTTGAAACGGTCTACCTCTGTGTGGAAGTAAGACGAGACTCTTGATTTGAGATTTTTCGCCTTACCCACATAGATGATTGTATGGTTCTCGTCGTAATATTGGTAGCTGCCAGGCTTCTCTGGAAGTCTGCTGACGATGCCTTTCAGATAAGTAAGACGCTTTTCGTTTTCTTCTTTTGTCATCTTCAGTGTTTCACGTGGAACGTTTCTTTTAGATTGTTATAAGTGTAGTCAGGTCGATGCCCTTGAACTCGTCACGACCATGCAGTCCTTCGTCTTTGATTTCCACGATGAAGTTCATATAGATCTTCTTGGGCTTGAAATGTTGAACTAGGTTATAAGCAGCCTTGGCTGTACCACCAGTTGCTAACAGGTCATCATGAATCAGAACGACATCGTTTTCTTCGATGGCGTCGAGGTGCATCTCAATTGTGTCCACACCATACTCTTTTGAAAAAGATTCTTTGATAACGGTGTAGGGTAGCTTTCCTGGTTTACGAGCCATTACGATTCCACAACCGAGACGGCCAGCCAAAGCAGATGCCATAATAAAACCTCGGCTCTCGATTCCAACGATCTTAGTAATGCCCTTGTCTTTGTAGATAGCTTCAAGTTCATTCAGCATGATCTGTACACACTCGGCATTCTTGTAGAGCGTTGTTACGTCTCTGAAGTTGATGCCCTTTTTTGGAAAATCTGGTATGCAACGCAGATTGTCAATCAAAATTTTGTTGTTCATAATCAATGAGTTATGTGTTTGTAATTTGTTGTTTGTTTCACGTGAAACGTTACCTGCCCATGAGCACTAGCAGCACATTGATGTCGCTTGGTGACACGCCAGGGATACGGCTTGCTTGTGCCAAAGTCTCAGGCTGGATCTTCATCAGCTTCTGTCGACACTCGGTAGAAAGACCTTGCAGTTCTTCGTAGTTGAAATGACCACGAATCTTGATATTTTCTAAGCGGTGCATTTTCTCGGCAACGACTCGTTCGCGTTCGATGTATCCGCTGTATTTCATTCTGATCTCTGCTGCTTCGGCAATTTCTTCTTTCCGATTATTCGGACGATTTAATACCTCTTTCAACTGAGGTATGATTTCTGAGAGATTCGACAGATTCAGCTGGGGGCGGTTTACCAGATCGATCAGCTTGCAGCCAAACTGGAGTGGGGTAGTGCCAAGAGCTTCAAGCGCTGAATTGATCAAACGCGGTTTAATCGCAAAGTTCTGACAGAAAGTCTCGATTTCTTCGATATGCTCTTTCTTCTCCTTCCACCAGTCCAATCTGTCACTTTTCGCCAAACCAAGGGCGTATGCTTTTTCTGTCAGACGGGTATCAGCATCATCTTGCCTGAGAAGGATGCGATACTCAGCGCGAGAGGTGAACATACGGTAGGGTTCATCCACACCCTTTGTTACCAGGTCGTCGATTAAAACGCCAATGTAAGCTTCGTCGCGATGGAGGATGAAAGGCGCGAACTGGCTCTCACTCTCAGACCCAGCTTTCAACGCAGCGTTGATACCTGCCATCGTTCCCTGCCCGCCAGCTTCCTCATATCCAGTAGTACCATTCACCTGTCCTGCCATAAACAGATTCTTGATAACCTTCGATTCCAACGAGTGGTTGAGTTGGGTTGGATCGAAGAAATCGTATTCGATAGCATAGCCTGGACGATATACCTTTATATCTTTGAAAGCGGGCATTTTCTTCAAAGCCTCAATCTGTACATCCATCGGGAGTGATGACGAGAAGCCATTCAGATACATCTCATTGGTGTCTTCGCCTTCAGGTTCGAGAAAAAGTGGATGCTTGTCACGCTCAGGGAAGGTTACCAGTTTGGTTTCTATCGACGGACAATATCGAGGACCTATTGATTGAATCTGTCCATTGTAGAGTGGGGAGTCTGCCAGTCCGCTTCGAAGTACCTCATGAACTTCAGCATTCGTGTTGACTGTCCAACAAGGCAGTTGCTTCAGTGCACCTGCTTTGTTCATGTAGCTGAACTGATAGGGTTTGCTCTCTCCTGGCTGAATCTCCATTTCCTCGAAATGAACAGAACGCTTGTCGATACGTACTGGAGTTCCGGTCTTCATTCGTGCTGAGGTGACACCATGTCGAGTGATGCTTTCAGTGAAATGGGCTACGGCGGGTTCAGCAATTCGTCCGCCTGGCACCATTTTGCGTCCGATATGCATCAGTCCGTTCAGGAAAGTGCCAGCAGTGACGACGACGCATTTGGCATAGAGCTCTGCTCCCCAAATGGTGCGCACGCCGATGGCACTAACGACAGAATTGCCCGAACTAGCATCTGTCGATTCTTCTACCAAGAGTTCGTCTGCCTGGTCTTGCCAGATATCCAAATTCTCTGTTTCATCTAGATGCCTGCGCCACTCCCAGATAAACTTCCCTCTGTCGCATTGGGCGCGAGGACTCCACATAGCCGGACCTTTACCAACGTTCAGCATACGGAACTGTATCGAAGTGGCGTCAGTCACCAGTCCCATCTGGCCGCCGAGGGCATCAATTTCGCGCACAATCTGCCCCTTGGCGATACCGCCGACGGCAGGGTTGCACGACATCTGCGCAATCTTGTTCATGTCCATCGTCACGAGGCAGGTTTTGGCACCCATATTGGCACTGGCGCAGGCTGCTTCGCACCCCGCATGACCACCTCCGATGACCAGAACATCATAGTTGAATTTCATTCTCTTTTGATAATTTTCCGCAAAAGTAAGAAAAAAAAATGAGATAAAGTTGAATTTTTATCTCAAAAAGGTTTGTTTTATCATTATTTTTTATTAACTTTGCACTCTAAAGCAATCCTCGAATCCTAAATAGTGAGTACGCAATATTTATTAAATAACTTAAATTCAACAACTTATGTGGTTAATCAATTCATCAATTGGTAGAAAAGTTGTAATGTCTGTAACGGGTATTGCGCTGATTCTGTTCCTGACCTTTCATGGTTGCATGAACATGGTAGCGCTTTTCTCTGAAGATGGTTACAACATGATTTGCGAATTCCTGGGTGCCAACTGGTATGCTGTAGTAGCAACACTCGGTCTGGCTGCCTTGGCAGTGATTCACATTGTCTACGCGTTCATTCTGACAGCGCAGAACCGTACGGCTCGTGGCGACAATCGTTACGAGGTTGCTACGGAGGTTAATGCAGGGAAGGTAGAGTGGGTATCTAAGAACATGCTCGTTCTGGGTATCATCATCTGCATTGGTCTGCTGATTCACCTCTGGAACTTCTGGTACAACATGATGTTCGCAGATCTTATCGGCGCTATGCCAGCCATCAGCCCGACCGATGGTTTCGGATGGATCAAGGAGACATTCTCTAATCCTGTATTCGTAGTGATTTACATCATTTGGCTCGTAGCCATCTGGTTCCATCTCACTCATGGTTTCTGGTCAGCTATGCAGACGCTTGGCGTTAGCGGCAAGATTTGGCTGAAGCGCTGGCAGTGCATCGGTATGATCTATGTAACCCTGCTCATGCTCTGCTTCCTGATCGTTGTGCTGGCTTTCGCATTCGGTTGTGCTCCTTCGCTCTGTAGCGGTAGCTGCTAATTATCCACCTTTAATTAGAAAAAGATTATGGCAAAAGTATTAGATTCTAAGATTCCCGCAGGTCCAGTACCTGAGAAATGGAAGGAATATAAGGCTCATCAGCGACTGGTTAACCCCAAGAACAAGCTGAAGTTGGATGTTATCGTGGTTGGTACTGGTTTGGCTGGTGCTTCTGCAGCTGCTTCACTCGGTGAGATGGGCTTCAATGTGATTAACCTGTGTATTCAGGATTCTCCCCGTCGTGCTCACTCTATCGCCGCTCAGGGTGGTATCAACGCTGCCAAGTGCTATCAGAATGATGGTGACTCCGTTTACCGTCTGTTCTACGATACCGTAAAGGGTGGTGACTATCGTGCTCGCGAGGCTAACGTTTATCGTCTGGCTGAGGTTTCAAACAATATTATCGACCAGTGTGTAGCTCAGGGTGTTCCCTTTGCTCGTGAATATGGTGGTATGCTGGCTAACCGTTCGTTCGGTGGTGCTCAGGTAAGCCGTACATTCTATGCTAAGGGTCAGACAGGTCAGCAGCTGCTGCTGGGTGCCTACTCTTCACTGAGCTGTCAGGTTCAGGCTGGTAAGGTGAAGCTCTATACACGTTATGAGATGGAGGATGTTGTGATCGTTGATGGTCGCGCTCGTGGTATCATCGCCAAGAACCTTGTTACTGGCGAGCTCGTTCGCTTCAGCGCCAACGCTGTTGTCATCGCTACTGGCGGTTACGGAAACGCTTACTTCCTTTCTACGAATGCTATGGGTTGCAACTGTACAGCTGCTATCCAGTGCTATCGTAAGGGCGCCTTCATGGCTAATCCTTCATACGTTCAGATTCACCCCACCTGTATCCCAGTTCATGGCGACAAGCAGTCTAAGCTGACGCTGATGTCTGAGTCACTGCGTAACGATGGACGTATCTGGGTTCCCAAGAAGATTGAGGACGCTAAGGCTCTGCAGGCTGGAACCAAGCAGGGTTGGGAGATTCCTGAGGAGGATCGCGATTACTATCTGGAGCGCCGTTATCCTGCATTCGGTAACCTCGTGCCTCGCGACGTTGCCTCTCGTGCCGCTAAGGAGCGTTGCGACAAGGGCTTCGGTGTGAACAACACAGGTCTGGCTGTATTCCTCGATTTCTCTGAGTCAATCAACCGTCTGGGTCTCGATGTCATCATGCAGCGTTATGGCAACCTCTTCGAGATGTATGAGGAGATTACCGACGTATTCCCTGGCGATGTAGCCAACGAGATCAATGGCGTGAAGTACTATAAGCCCATGATGATCTATCCTGCTATCCACTACACGATGGGTGGTATCTGGGTAGACTACGAGCTGCAGACCACTATTCCTGGCTTGTTCGCTATCGGCGAGTGTAACTTCTCTGATCACGGTGCTAACCGTCTGGGTGCTTCTGCTCTGATGCAGGGTCTGGCTGACGGCTACTTCGTACTGCCTTACACCATCCAGAACTATCTGGCTGATCAGGCTGTTTGGCCAAAGGTTTCTACCGATCTGCCTGAGTTCGAGGCTGCTGAGAAGGGCGTTGCTGCTGAGATCGATCGTCTGATGAACATCAAGGGTAAGCGTTCTGTCGACTCTATCCATAAGGAACTGGGTCACATCATGTGGGAGTATGTAGGTATGGGTCGCACCGCAGAGGGTCTGAAGGAAGGTCTGAAGAAGATGCACGAGCTCGAGAAGGAGTTCGATACCAACCTCTTCGTTCCTGGCTCAAAGGAAGGTCTGAATGTGGAGCTCGACAAGGCTATCCACCTGCGCGACTTCTTCACAATGGGTCAGCTCGTAGCTTTCGACGCTCTCTTCTACGTAGGATGCTGGGAGTACAAAGGCAAGGGCGTTGAGCCTGAGCTCTCTAAGGAGCCGCTGGAGTACGAGGCTATCAAGGTACAGACACGTAACTATAAGAATTAATTAGGTATGGCAAAGAATATTTCATTTACAATAAAGTTCTGGCGCCAGAACGGCCCCAAGGACGCAGGTCATTTCGATACGCACGAAATGCACGACATCCCCGATGATACCTCCTTCCTCGAGATGCTCGACATCCTGAACGAGGAGCTCATCAACGAAGGCAAAGAGCCCTTCGTGTTCGATCACGACTGCCGCGAGGGTATCTGCGGTATGTGCTCACTCTACATCAATGGTACGCCTCACGGACTCACCGAGCGTGGTGCTACTACCTGCCAGCTCTATATGCGCCGCTTCAACGATGGTGACACCATTACCGTAGAGCCTTGGCGCTCAGCTGCCTTCCCAGTGATCAAGGACTGTATGGTAGACCGCAACGCCTTCGATAAGATCATCCAGGCTGGTGGCTACACCACGATCCGCACAGGTCAGGCTCAGGATGCCAACGCTATCCTTATTCCAAAGGAGGATGCTGACGAGGCTATGGACTGCGCTTCTTGCATCGGCTGTGGCGCTTGTGTAGCAGCTTGTAAGAACGGCTCTGCTATGCTGTTCGTATCAAGTAAGGTATCTCAGCTTGCTCTGCTCCCGCAGGGTCGTGTAGAGGCTGCACGTCGTGTGAAGAACATGATCGCCAAGATGGACGAGCTCGGATTCGGTAACTGCACCAACACTCGCGCCTGCGAGGCTGTCTGCCCGAAGAACGAGACCATCGCCAACATCGCACGTCTGAACCGTGAGATGATCAAGGCCAAGCTGGCTGATTAATCGGTTGTATAGGTAGTGGGGGCTATGATGCCTCCACTACCTTATTTATAATAGAGATAACACATAACTATAAATATTATGAATAAAAACGAGAAATTTGTCATCACTATTAATCGTGAGTTGGGAAGTGGCGGTCGAACAGTGGGGCGCATTTTAGCAGAAAAGCTGGGTGTTCCATTCTATGACAAGGCACTTATCAAAGCCTTGGAAGAGAAATACCACTTGGATACTGAAGAAATAGAGCGTCTGAAAAGCCGCAAGCGTTCTTGGTGGGCTGATTTCAAGCGCGTGATGACTGTAGGTGAAGATGCTGCTAACTCTGCTGCTTACTATACAGGTGCTGATGCCGATCTGCTGACCACCGAAGCTTTGTTCAAGGCAGAAAAGGAAATCCTGATGGGCATTGCCGAAGAAGAATCATGCGTTATTGCCGGTCGTTCAGCCTTCTTCATCTTGAATGCTCATCCCAACCATCTGAGTGTGCTCATTCAGGCTCCAATAGAGTATCGCATAGAGCGCTTAATGAAGAAGCAGAAAATCAGTTGGAAGGATGCTATGAAGACCATCAATAAGGTGGACAAGATGCGAGAGGAGTATGTTAAGAACTATGCCAACACCTCGCGCTACGACTCTCGTAACTACGACTTGGTAATCAATATGGATGGCAAGACTGAAGAGCAGGTCGCCAATCTGATATTGAGTTATATCGACTAGCCGATTGTTTTCGCAAAAAATATGAGGATGTGCCTATTCTGACACATCCTCATTTTTGTACCCATATACGGTTTGTGAATCTGACATTGTTGGAGCATCACTTGCAGACCCAGACTTTGTGTGAGCCGGCGCCTTTGGCTTGGATGCCAGAGGCGGAATCAGAAGCGAATCTGGAAAGTTCTCGCGAGGCAGAACTGCGGCTGAGGCGATTGAGGTTGGCGTAGTCCTGCAGGGTGATGAATCCGTGCTTGTCAATATGTTGCACGGCGCGTTGCTGGCGCTCTTCTATGCTGTAGGGAGAACGTGAAACAGTATTGCCAGATACTCGTTCGAAGCTATTCTCGCGGTTAATCTCCTTTATCAGTTTCTTGTCTACCTTGAAATTTACGCCCTTCACCTTTACGTGGCGATAATTCGTCTTTGGTGCCGTATCCTGCGCTCCCAGCTGAGCGTCCTTTTCCGTCATTTCATCGGCAAATTCAAGTGCCAGCGAGAAGACACCGAGATTGTCGATCTTCATCGTGTGACCCATCGGGAGATAGTTCTTCAAGACCACTCCAAATGTGTCGAGCACGCCACGAATGGTTGCCTGGCTGAATGCAGGAGAATTGGTGTGAATCAGTTCAACCACCTTGTCGTAGTCGAACTCGGTATAGACTTGCATCTTGGGGAATATCCTTCCCTTTTTGCCGTTGCCCATTCCTGCGGGCATTTCCTTAATTACATAATTTGCCATACTATTCTTCTCTTTTTTCGTTTCAAACTTTGCAATCGCCATCCCAAACTTTGGAATGTATATCCCAGACTTTGGAACGTACATTCCAAACTTTGAAATGGAAATCTGCTGCAAAGATAATACCTTTTTCTTAAAGCACCAAATGATTTTGCTACAATCTTTGGGGCCGCCAATGACGAAAATAATGGCTCGACTTTCAGAATATTTAAATCTGTATCAAAATCTGCAAAAAATGTTCCAAAATTAACAAAATCTTTTTTGGGGCATTATTGTTTGGAATATTATGTTTATCTTTGCAAATGGAAATTAAACTAAATTAATCGATGATGGTATTAGCAGTAAAAAAGATTGTTTTCTCCGTAGCCCTGCTGGCAATGAGCATAAGCCTAAGCGCTCAACAGAAACAGCCGACTCAAGAGAAACAACAACCAAACGCACAGGAGAATGCTCTTGTGCAGCGGCTTTATGAGACGCAGCAGAATGGCAGCGACTCTGACTTCTACGAGGCTCATGAGGCCTTCATGAAGTATCTGGAGAATCGTCTGGATTGGGATAAATACTATCGTACGTGGATGAATCGCGTGATATATGAGGTGAATAATCGTCGGTTCCATCGTGCCTTCATTGAGATTCACCGCCTCACCGATGACATCAAAGAGCGCAATCTGATGCAGTATCTCTACCTCTCGAACATGGGTATGGGATTCTTCTATAACGGTCGTTTCCAGCCAGAGATGAGTGAGAAGTTTTTCCGTCGTGCGCTGGAGGACATCAATGTCAAGAACGATTCCGTCGCCTTGTTCAATTTGTATCTTTCGCTGGCGCAGACACTCAGTTTCAAGCGTCCTGCCGATGCGATGGCTTGTCTCGACAGCCTGCCACAGCAGATGCTGCAGAACCCGATGTACGATAGCGGCGTGCTGGGTTATCGCTGTATTATTGCCAACAAGTTGGGCGATCGCCAGGCTTTCGATCGTTATTTCGAGAGATACGACAGCATCCGCCAGTATCTGCCTGAGCAGTTCAATGCTACGAATCTCCAGCAGGTGATGGTGTGCCACTATCTGATGCAGAAAGATTATCAGCAGGCCCTTGCCTGGTGCGATTCAGTCGACGTGCCGCTGACGGCTATTGAGCTGCGTATCGATGTCTACGAGCAGATGGGTGACTGGAAACAGGCTTTTCTTGCTTCAGAACTGAAGGACAGCCTGATGCTGATCAGTGAGCGCGAGGCATTGGAGATGCATACGATGGATATGCAGCATGATATCGATCAGTTGCAGAATGAGCAGCGCAAGGCAAAGATACGACACATACAGCTGCTTATCGTCGGCCTGATGGCGCTGGCTATCATCGGTCTGCTCATTGGTATGCTGATCTTCCGCCATCAGAAGAACCGCCGGCTGAAGGAACAGTTCCTACAGTTGCAGGAGGCTCGTCGCAGAACTGAAGCCGGGCAGGTTATCCGTCGTGCCTTTGTCACTTCGATACAGCAGAAGCTGAGACCGTCTATCAACTTGCTGAGAGGCTATGCACGCGCTTTCAACAATCCTGAGTTCCGGATGAAACCAGAGACTCGCCCCAAGCGCTATAACGATATCCTCAATGCAGCGCGCAACATAGAGTCGCTGATAGATCCGGTGCTCGATTCATACGCTCGGGGTACAAAGGGTATCTCCGACGAGGAGAAGCAGATCTGTATGACTGCGCTCCGCGCTCCGCTGTTCACGCTGATCAGCACGTCGGAGGTTATTATCGACGGCAAGGGAGAGATTCCAAGCGATGAATATATGCAGTTGCGCGCCAGCGTATGCCGAGATGCCTACCACGTGTCTGTCTCTACTCATCAACTGATCCTGTTCAGTCTCTACGGCGACGATTTCCCGACTCCCAAGCCTGACAGAGTAGCGCTGAATGAAATGGCTCGCTCCATCCTGAACAGCTACGACCTTCAGCCATCGGCAATAGACAAGAACCGTGTGCTGGCCACAGAGTTCACAACCGAGGTGGCAGATGACGTGATGGTTGATACCAACTCGTTGTTGCAGGAGCTACTGAACTGTCTGCTCGACAATGCTAATAAGTACGCAACTGGCGGCTCTGTGCTGATGAGCTGTCATGCTAACGTCGATGGCACTTATGCCATATCTGTCAGCAATGAAGGCCCAACGATATCTGCTGATGATGCAGAGCGCATCTTCGAGCCCTTCGTCCGTCTGTCGGCTTCTGAGCAGAGTCTGGGTATCGGTTTGCCTCTGGCTCGCCGCCTCGCCATCTCAATGGGCTATACCGTCACCCTCGACACCGAATACACGAAGGGAGCGCGTTTTATCGTCTCTGGGATTTAGGAAAAAGCACACACAAAACTACAATGACTTATATAGGTGAACTGATATCGATAGGAGTAGCTTTTTCGTGGACAGCAACTGCCCTACTGAGCGAGTTTGGCTCGAAGCGGCTTGGCAATCTCACCCTGAATGTGTTGCGTATGGCTTTGGCACTGGTGTTCTCGCTGGTGCTGTTTGGTGTTGTTACTGGAAGCATTCTGCCTCCAGGCGCTTCGGCTGAAGCTGCAGGGTGGATGCTGTTGTCAGGACTTGTAGGCTATGTGATAGGCGATTTCTGCCTGTTTCAGTGTTATATAATAATAGGTTCGCGATATGGACAGCTCTTCATGACGCTCGCGCCTCTGACTGCAGCCCTGATGGCTTGGGTGACGCTGGGCCAACAGATGACGGAAATGAGCATTCTGGCAATGCTGGTAACGCTCTTCGGTATCGGTATCTCTGTACTTGGGCGAGGCGAGCATCACAGGGTGTCACTGAAACTGCCCCTCAACGGCGTGCTTTTCGCCATAGGAGCTGCTATTTGTCAAGGTGTAGGACTGGTGCTCAGCAAGATTGGAATGGATCACTACGAGGCTGTTGCAGAGATGCCTGCATGGCTGGTACCCTTCAGTGCCAATTTCTATCGTTGTGTAGCAGGCATTGCGGGTTTCCTGATATTACATTATTTTCGAGATGGAATGGCCCCTTTATGCGAAGCTATGCACGATAAAAAGGGATTTTCTGTAGCAATAGCTACGACTATCTTCGGACCCTTTGTCGGGGTAGGTTTCTCGCTGATGGCTGTGCAGTATACGGCAGCAGGCATCGCCTCTACGCTGATGGCGATGACGCCGATTATCATCCTTCTGCCTTCCTACTGGCTATTCCATGAACGGATAACCTGGAAGGCAGTACTTGGTGCCTTGATCTCTGTGATAGGCGTCAGCCTTTTCTTTCTCTCTTAGAATGCTTTAGTTAAGACAACTTTTGAATCACTTTCTCGATGGTCAATATATTCTTATTGTCAATGTGATCATAGTGTATATCATCCATCTTACGGCGAAGGAGAAAGATGCCAAGTCCCCCGATGCGACGCTGTTTCCACGGCAGCGTGACATCGGGGTTCTTATGTTCCAGAGGATTGAAAGGCACCCCTCCATCTTCGAAACGGATAATGATGCGGTCGGTCTTCTGGATTTCCACATCCAGATAACCGTCTGAACCTTCAGGATAGGCATACGACGTTATATTCACGACGATTTCTTCGCAAGCCAGCCGTAGTGTCAGAGTTTCCTTCATACGGCAAGAAGAAATCTCTGGCGAATCCAGAATGGCTTTAAGAATCTTACGTGCCTGTCCTTTGATGGGTTGGAAATGCAGTTCGCTCATAGTTTTACACTTCTTTTCTCCCTACTAAAATAATGATGGAGCGTGGGCCTACCAGTACTTCGTGTTGGTTTTCAATGAGTGGTTCTTCACCGATTTCAAAGATATCCTTGGGTGTCTCTACTCCAGTATTGGCAAAGACGTGCCAAGCCATACCCTCAGGCAACTGAGGCAGCTCGAAACCGTGCATCTCCCAATGCATGTTCATAGCCACATAGATGAAATCGTCGGCAACACCGTTTGTCTCGGCATATTGCCCGTTCAGCATGAATGCAGCCGTGAGATTGTTGTAACCGCTTTCTGGCTGCCATGCTTTTACGCCATGCCAGGAAAAGTCAGGGTAGCCAAGGCCAAGATAGTCGCAATGCTGGAGGTGATCCTCATAGCGTAGCACTTTATGGCTGCGACGGAATTTTATCATCTGTTTGAAATAGCGGAAGATGTCGGCATTCTTCTCCAGATTGTTCCAGTCGAGCCAGGCGATTTCATTGTCCTGGCAATAGGCATTGTTATTGCCTTGCTGGGAGTTGCCCATCTCGTCGCCAGACAGCACCATCGGGATACCTTGGCTCACCATCAGGAGCGAGATGGCGTTTTTCACTTGTCGGTGGCGTAAGCTGTTGATTTCGGGATCGTCGCTTTCACCTTCGCAGCCGCAATTCCAGCTGTTATTGTGGTTCTCGCCGTCGCGGTTATCCTCACCATTGGCTTCGTTGTGCTTGCTATTATACGACACGAGGTCCATCAAAGTGAAGCCGTCGTGCGCTGTGACGAAATTCACGCTGGCCTTAATACCGCGTTTCTGTGAAGCATAGAGGTCAGGTGATCCGATAATGCGCTCCTTCACGTCGGAAAGCACGTCGGTATCGCTCTTCAGGAAGCGGCGTATACTGTCGCGGAATTTTCCGTTCCATTCAGCCCAGCGGCCCCATGAGGGGAACGAGCCTACCTGATAGAGTCCTCCTGCATCCCAAGCCTCGGCTATCAGTTTGGTCTTGCCAAGAATAGGATCGTGTGCCAATGATTCAAGAAGTGGTGGATTCGACATGGGGTTGCCGTTCTGGTCGCGTCCCAGGATGGCTGCCAGATCGAAGCGGAAGCCGTCTATATGGTAGTCGGTGACCCAGTAGCGCAGGCTTTCCACAATCATGTCGCGCACATTGGGATTGTTGCAGTTCAGCGTATTGCCACAGCCGCTGAAGTTATAATAATGTCCATCGGGGGTCAGCATGTAATAGGTCTTATTGTCGATGCCTCGATAGGAGATGTAAGGCCCTTGCTCATTGCCTTCTGCCGTGTGATTGAACACCACGTCGAGTATGACCTCAATGCCGTTGGCATGTAACCGTTTTACCAGATTCTTCAGTTCATCCACCTGCATGCTGAACTTTCCTGACGAGGCATAGGCGGCTTTGGGGGCAAAGAAACCCACGTTGCTGTAGCCCCACAGGTTATAGAGCTCGCGCCCGTCAACTGGTGAGATACGATGGTTCTCAAACTCGTCGAACTCATGGATGGGCATCAGCTCCACACAATTGACGCCTAATTCAAGAAGATAGGGAATCTTTTCGACGATGCCTGCAAATGTCCCTCGGTGTTTCACACCAGCTGCAGCGCCGCAAGTGAAGTTGCGCACATGCATCTCATAGACAATCAGGTCGTTGACAGGTGTTTCCAATGGCAGGTCGTCCTCCCAGTCGAAGTCATCGAATACCACACGCGCACGATATTGATAAAGGCTGTCCCAATTAGGCTTCTTTCCCCACACATCGCGACCTACGATGAGTTTCGCGTAGGGGTCGAGCAGGATTTTCGACTTATCGAACCGATGGCCTTCTTCTGGCTGGAAGGGACCATCCATTCGGAAACCATATTCTATGTTCTCATAATCCAAGTCGAAGATGATCATTGAGAACACATTACCCAATCGAAACTCCTTGAAGAAAGGGATTTCGACGAAGGGCTTCTCTTCACGGTTATGAAAGAGCACCAACGTGCAGTCTGTGGCATAACGGGAATATACCGAGAAATTAACCATGTTGCCAAAGACCGTTGCTCCAAACGGATAAGGTCTGCCGGGACGCAACTTCAGTCCCTGGTACTCATGGGTAGGAAACAGATCGACTCTATGCATAACTATTCACTATTCATTATTCACTATTCACTTTTTCAAGGCATTCTTCTATCGTGTTGAAAGAATCGAAGAAACTATCGAAACCAGTAACACTCATGACATCCTGAACATCGTCACTGATTCCAACCAGATAAAACTTCAATCCTTTAGAATCTGCCACCTTTTTGGAATAAAGCAGAACACGCAGGCCTGTACTGGAAACGTATTTACACGCTGTCATATCGAGCACTGCATGACTGCCTTTGTCCAGAATGGCCTGTATGCCGTCCTGTACTTCCCGATAGTTGAAGGAGTCTAACTCATCGCCTAGTTTATAGATATCTATATTCATAGAACTAATTTTATTGGTGCAAATTCAACTTCGTTTCCTGTTGTGACCAATCCATGCAACAGCGTACACGGAGGTCTGCGTAAGGTTCTGCATTGAAGATCGTCGACTTGATGGTCATCAGCTGCTCTGTTCCATAGAGGAAGGAGAACGGGTGGGGCAGCTCCATCGTCAGGTCGATGGCCTCCTGTAACAAGTCTACATCATCATGACAATCGAACATGAACCTGTCGGTATCATGGTTATCCAGGAACAATACCAACTTGAAGTCGGCTGGATACTTGGCGAAGTGATCGGCTATCTTGCTTCGTAGGGCCTGATTGCCCTTGATACCTCGACCTGCATGGATTTCCTCTAAGAGGATGTCACGATAGGCAAAATCTAACACACCATCCAGCGTATCTATATAGTCGGCCTGTAACTCGTCTTGGCTAAATGGCTTGGTGTCTTGTGCCAGAAACTCGTTCAGCCTGTCTTCAGTCTTGAAGTACAGTTGGCTGGCCAGCTGTGGACCGATACCCTGAGCCCAAACCTCGCCGAACACCACGATATCGCTGCGAATGGCCTGTAACTGGTCGCGAAGGCTTTTCAGGAAACTGTGTGGTTGTCCTAAGGCGTGGTCAATACGGAAGGCATCTACTCCCATGCGGGTAAGCCGCTCAGCCTTGTCGATCATGAAACTGACCACTTCGGGGTTCTCCAGGTTGAACTTCGGCAGGTCGCCAAAGCCCAGGAACGATACAAACTCGTCGCTGTCTTCCTTAGGAAAGAAGAACCAGTCACGGTGCTTGCCACCATTGGCAAGGAGCGACTCTTTAAAGAGCGGAGCCTCGTACCAACAATGGTTGGGCACAAAGTCACAGATGATCTTCAGTCCCTTGTCGTGAGCCGAGCCAAGCAATTGCTGATAGTCCTCCCAGGTGCCGAAGTGCGGATCCACGTCTTCAAAGTTCAGGGTGTGATACCCATGATAGTTTGCCGACTTGAAGATAGGCGAGAGCATGATGGCCGTAAAGCCAAGATCCTTGATGTAGTCAAGTTTGTCAATCACTCCTTGCAGGTTTCCCCCGCAAAACACGTTCTTACTAGCTGGCGGTGTCTGCCAACCTCCGTTGAATCTGTCAATCAGCAGATGATAGATTCGGATGTTATCAAACCAGTTATTCATATTTATTTGTTTTTAAGATGATTTCCTTAATCTTTATTTGTTTTGCTGCGTATATCTTATCGCTAGCATGGTGAGGTCATCACTCTGTTCGGTATCACCAACGAATTCGTGGACGGCAGCAGCCATTGTCTCGATGAGTTCTTGGGTGGAGCCAGTGAAGGCGGAGATGATATCCGTAATGCGTTGTTCACCAAATAGTTCGCGTTTAGCGTTCATAGCCTCTGTCAGTCCATCGGTATAAAGGAAGATGGTTGATCCTGTTTCCATCATTGTTTCCTGTTCACAAAAACTCATGCCAGGCAAGACGCCAACGGGAAGATTTGGTTCACATGGAAGCAGGGATTTATTGATGTAGGGTGCATCATGTCCGGCATTGCAGTAGCGTAAGCGGCCTGTCTTCAGGTCGAGTATGCCAACAAACAGTGTGACGAACATATTATTATCGTTGCCTTCGCTGATGGCTGCGTTCATGGTCTTCACAATATGGCTTGGCTCTACAGTGTGGGCTGAGACATTACGGAAGAGTGTCCTGGAAACGGCCATGACGAGCGATGCTGGTACACCCTTGCCTGATACGTCTCCTATACAGAAAAACAATTTCTCATCGTTAATGAAGAAATCATAGAGGTCACCACCGACAGCTTTTGCGGGTGTCAAAGAACCATATAGTTCAATGTCGTTGCGATTGGGGTAGGGGGGGAATGATTTTGGAAGCATCGACATCTGAATGTTGTGAGCAACGTTTAGCTCGCTCTCAATGGTGGCTTTTGAAGCCGTGGTCTCTTTCAGCTGTTCCACATATCCCTTCAGTGAATTCTGCATGGTGTCGAATGAATCGCGCAACTGGGTAATCTCATCCTTACTCGTGAACGATGGCAATATCGTATCGAAGTTTCCTTTTGCCACTTGCTGTGCTGAGTCGGAAAGGTATCCCAGCGGTTTGATGGCCCGATGAATGCTGAGCCGCATAAAGAAGAAGATGACGAGGCCGCCGACACACATGCAGATCGCAATGACGATGGCAAGATACAGTCCCCACGTGAACATCAAGAAGTAGTGCTGAAATACTACTATTGACCAACCTGTATTAGCTATCTGCTTAGACTGAACATAATATGGTGTGCCTTTCAGATCTTTCGTCCCAAATCCGTTAAACACATTGATCTGCTCCGACTTAAGAATATTGAGGTCCAAGGAGTCTGTTCCTGTGATTCTGTTGCCCTTACTGTCAATAATCTGGATAGAGAATAATATTTCCCCTCCAGGACCGATAAGTGCTTTGTCCTCAAGGAATTCTTTCTTGACATTATCCATATCGAATCTTAAGGTATAATCAAGCCAACTGATGTCCAGGTCAACGCCAAATACGCCCACTTTGCGATTTTGACGGTCGAAGATGGGCACCACAAAACTGCTGTATGTGCCGCTGACTACGGAATCATCGAAGTATGGGTCGGACAAGAAGCCTATTTCACCCTTGTCCAGACTGATACCTTTTTTGTACCAAATACTATTAAAATAGTCGTGGTTTGGCGAGCCTATTTGCTTTCGGGCGTATTGAGTGCTGTCAGCATGATAGACATAGGCTTCAAACCATCTGCCCTGATTTTTAAAGTAGTCAGGCTCGAATGCTGCAAAATAGCCTACAGCCAATTGGTTGATACGAATTTCGTGCTCCAAAGCATCGAATATCTTCTCAGGGCTATCCATGTTTTCTTCTAACTCGGCTCGGCCGTTCTTCGTCCCTCCTTCCACGGCTTCCAGCATCGACTCTATCTTACCTCCAATTCCTTCAGACACATATTGACAACGCGAGCTACCGAGTAAGAGCGAAACATCACGGACAAAAAATAAAATGGCTGCAATGATCAATACATTGAAGAAGACCATAATTCCGATGACTCGCCAAGTGATGCGGCGTGAAAGTTTATTCTTGCTCATGATTCCTTGATTTATTTTCCTTTATGATACTTGGATCGGTATTCCATTGGCGTCATGCCAGAATGTTCCTTAAAGTACTTGCCAAAGAACGAGGCATTGGGAAAGTTCAGGTCGTTGGCAATTTCCTGCATCGTCATATCGGTGAAACGCAGGCGGCGCTCGATAGCTTCCATGGTGAAGAGCTGTATATATGTGCTGGGCCTACGGTTCAACACTTCCTTGAGAATAGTAGAGAGATATTTAGGAGTGATGTTCAGTTGACTGGCAAAATCTTCCACTTTACGGATGCGTCCGTCACTTTGTTCCACCATGCGTATAAACTTGTCCACGATGCGTCTTTTATGAAAACCTGGCAGCTTCTCTTCTTGGTGGCCCGGTTCTGTTTCCAGATTAGCAGAACAACGCATTATCGCCAGCAATTCCAGCATGAAGGTTCCTACTAGCGAGCGTACGATATCAGGCTGAAGTACCGATGATTGGTTACTCATCTTACGGCATAGCAAAGGGAAATAGATATTGATCAAGGCAACATCGTCATCGTTGAGATGAACAACAGGACAAAGTTTGAGTTGCGACATGTCGACTAAGCTTGTTCCGCTAAAGATATTGATATTAAAAAGCTCACTTCTCGAAAACCATATTTGCCTGCAGTTGAAATCTGATGAAACCATAAAGTTACATGCTACACTATGAGCCATATAAAGAAACAGGTCATTTTTTTGTAACTGAATCACAGCACCATCATATTCTAGTTGGGCCCTGCCCTCAGTACAGATAACAATGATTCCATGCTCTTGAAGACATACCTTTCCAGAAGGTACGCTGCCGATGTTCTCCATCACAACCAAATCATCGCTGTCATCTAACCTATAGGTATCGCTACCTCTTCGGGGCTTTAGATTCTGCATCTCCATAATGTTCATTTTTTACTTGTTTGGTGCAAAAATACTGAAATATATCCGAAATTCGCTATTCGATATGACCGAAATTATGCTCTTTTACTCTTCTTTCCATGACAAATGTGATAATATGGATATTTTTTAAGAAATATTGAACATTTTCGAATAGTCAATTCTTCTCTGTCATGTATTTCCAGTAGCGGCGGGGCATGTCTTGCAGTTGCTTGCGAGGATTCATGCGCTCCTTGATGCAGATGGCTTTGAAATAGGTGCGCCAAAGGTCCTGCAGCAGCTGGTCGTCATGGCTGATGACGTCGTCGTTGAGTTTGCCGTTCCTTAAGTCGAAGGGCACAGCAGCTTCGTTTTCAAAGGTGATGTGGATGGCATCAGCTTTGCCGTCATAGTAGTATCCGTAGTGTCGCTTGGCATCATAGATGAGCCAGGGCTGATCATTGAATCTGTCTTGGAAATGGTCGGTAATGATAGGCAGCACGTTGTGATCAGGTGCTACAACTGCGAGGTAAGTGCCATCCTTCGCTTTCTGAAAGCGGATAAACTGTTTCATCCGTAGTTGCTCATGCAGCACTCGGCGGGCGATATTCGTTACTGCCAGCACATCTGGATCGGCAAAATTCTTGGAGATATCTCCTTGTTTGAATACCTTATATATATATTGGAACAGAGGATTGTTCAATTCTCTCTGCTCTGATAACCAACTGACGGAAATCAGTTTTATCGCTTCTCGTGACAGACGTTTCTCCAGTCCTGCCCATACGCGCTGAGCTTTTTCTTCACTGGTAATTACATGATAGGTATGGTCGCAGAATAGTGGTAGTGCATCTCCTTCTGCCAATAACTCTTCGGGCTGTTCTTTCAAGCTGAAGGCATCGAAAACTGCTGTCAGCAGACCGTCCATCGTTCCGTCAAACGTATATATTGTCATTCGCCAAAGTCCAGTTTAAGTTGCATTTCTTCAGCCGCCCGTTTCTGTTGTGCCTTTGAGATAAGCAAAGGGCGCAGTCGTTCTGGATGCAATTCATTGATACCAATGATGGGCTGCGAGAACTGGGAAGTTAGTTCGTTGCAGGTAATAAAGTATTTCGCCTTCTTCATCACCACCCCCATTTTCTTTAAGTCGTAAGATGTCAGACGGTTAAATCGTCTGGAGTTCACAATAAGCCAAGCCGACTTGGTTCCAAGACCAGGAACTCTTAAGAGTTGTTCATAGTCAGCAGTATTGATATCCACAGGGAAAGCCTCTGGATGACGAAGTGCCCAAGCTAGTTTCGGATCTACTTCGAGGTCGAGATTGGTGTGCTGGTCGTCTACGATTTCCTCTACTTTGAAATGGTAGAAACGTAGTAGCCAGTCAGCTTGATAGAGTCGGTTTTCGCGTATAAGTGGCGGTTGTTTCAGAATCGGCAGACGAGGGTCGTATGTGTTCACACTCACGTAGCCTGAGTAGTAGACACGTCGCATCGTCGGCTGACCATAGAGCATTGAGGACATCTGGAGGATATCGCGGTCTGTCTCTTTCGTGGCTCCTACAATCATCTGTGTTGACTGCCCTGCTGGCACAAAGCGAGGGACATAGCGATATTTTTTGCGGTCTTCCTTGTTTTCCAGCACGCCCTGCTGTATCATCTTCATCGGCGCGAACACACTCTTGTGATCCTTTTCGGGAGCTAAGAGTTTCAGTGACTCCTCTTTGGGTATTTCGATGTTCACACTCATGCGGTCTGCATAACGTCCGGCCTCGTTCAATAGTTCCTGTGAACAGCCAGGGATGCTTTTCAGGTGAATGTATCCGTTGAATCGGTGTACCGTTCGCAGGTCTCTGGCTATAGCTGTCAGCCGTTCCATCGTGTAGTCTGGATTACGAACCACACCGCTCGACAGGAAGAGCCCCTCGATATAGTTGCGGCGATAGAACTCCATAGTGATCTCTTCCAGTTCTGTGACGCTTAGTGTAGCTCGTTTGATATCATTAGAACGGCGGTTGATGCAGTAGGCGCAGTCGTACATGCAATAGTTGGTCAGCATCACTTTTAACAACGAGATACAACGCCCGTCATCAGCAAACGAGTGGCAGATGCCCACACCGCCAACGGTAGAGCCCACCATACCCTGTTTCCCCTTGCGCACAGTGCCACTCGACGAACACGACACATCGTACTTCGCCGACTCTGCGAGGATTCGCAGTTTTTCCATCGTTTTCTCAGTCAACACTATTTTTAGCCGATTTGGTTGCAAAGATACAAAAAAAATTGTAACTTTGCAGCAAAAAAGGAAAGGATTATGGAAAAGTGCTCCATAGAACGGATCAAGCAGATGGAGTTGCGGTTGGATAAGGTCACTGCGGCTATGATTGAGTTATCGGCAGCGCTGGAAAAATACGAAGCGGTGCAGGGGGATATCAAGGTCCTCGATGAGTATTATGTCAGTAAGGAGTGGAAAAAGGACTTTGCTGATGATGAGGCAGGCCGATTACCTGCTGATTTGAAACGTGGCGTGCTTTCTGAGGATGCCATCTGGAATTTGCTGTCAAATGCTCGTGAACTGAACAAGAGGTTTTTTCCAAAATCAAAATAGTTTCTTTACAAGATGATAGAACCTACGCGTAGTTTTCGAAAGGCAAGAGTTGAAGATCTGCCCCGTATACTGGAGTTGATAGAGTGTGGGCGTCAGAAGATGCGGGCCGCTGGGAACAATGAGCAATGGACTAATGGCCAACCTAGTCAGGAGGTTATCGAAGAGGATATCCGGCTTGGCGAAAGCTATGTGATGACGGAGAACGGCAAAGTGGTGGTCACCTTTGCTTTCAAGCCTGGACCCGATGTGACCTATGCAAAGATATACGAAGGGAAATGGCTCGATGACGTCAAACCTTATTATGTCGTTCATCGTCTTGCCAGTGCTCCTGGGGTCCGTGGTGTATTGAAAGATGTTCTTAACTTCTGTTTTTCCCATACTGATAATATCCGTATCGATACTCATCGTCAAAATGTGGTGATGCGTCACGCTCTTGAGAAGTATGGGTTCCGCTATTGTGGTATTATCTATCTCTTGGATGGGGCAGAACGCCTCGCTTTTCAGTCTTGTAAGTCTGTAGCGATTACAGAGCAGTCTTCAAATTATGATAATCTGGAGCAGATGTCTGTTGTTGAGTTGCTACACCATATTAATGAAGAAGATTATCGTGTTGCTGAGGCTGTAAAACAGGCTATCCCTCAGATACAGGCCTTTGTTGAGGCTTTAGAGGAGCGGATGAAACTGGGTGGTCGACTATTCTATATTGGTGCTGGAACCAGCGGGCGACTGGGTGTGCTCGATGCCAGTGAGTTGCCTCCCACATTTGGTGTGTCTGATACGAAAGTCATAGGTCTTATTGCTGGAGGTGATCGGGCCTTACGCCATGCTGTGGAGAAGGCAGAGGACATGCCAGAACAAGGCTGGCTAGATCTGCAGCCCTATCACCCTACAGCCAACGATACTGTACTGGGAATAGCTGCGTCAGGCACTACACCGTATGTTGTAGGTGTCGTCAGGTTGGCGCGACTGAATGGACTGCTGACGGGTTGTATCACCAGTAATCCCCATACACCATTAGCTCAGACATCCGATTTCCCCATTGAGACCATTGTGGGACCTGAGTTCGTAACGGGTTCTAGTCGTATGAAGAGTGGAACGGCTCAGAAGATGGTGTTGAACATGATTTCAACCACACTGATGGTACGTATGGGCCGTGTGCAGGGAAACCGGATGGTGAATATGCAGCTGACGAATGCAAAGCTTGTGGATCGTGGCACACGTATGGTACAAGATATGCTGGGCCTCAGTTACGAAGAGGCCCAGCAGCGCTTGCTTGAGGCTGGCAGCGTGGATGAAGCCTGCCATTGACTAATCCATTGCCGTGAGGTCTTCTATTTGGTCGATAATTTCCTGATATTGTCGCTGGGTCTTGAAGTGCAGGCTGAATCCCAAGATAGCTCCAATAGTGCCTCCAATTACACCGCCCCAGAAGAAGCCGTTGGCATAGTCATGATTCTGTTGATATGTTTCGTAGAAGAACCAGCAAAGCCATAGTATAATCATGGGAATACCAACCAGCAGCCAGTTGCTATCGAATTTCTTGGCACTTGCCACCCTTTTACTTGCTTCCAGAAGGCTATGGTTCATCAGTCCTGGGTCGCTGATCTTGCGAGTATTGTAGAAGGTTGCGCTTGCACAAACTAGCATGATGATGCTCGTGGCAATCCAGAAGGGTATAGAGAGGTGACTCAGTACCACAAACGACCAATAGCCGTAAGGTACCATTAAGACGCACAGTCCCATGATGATGTAGTAGCGACGTGTAATGTTGTTCACTTCCTTCGTCATTGAGCGGCGCATGAGGCGGTCGTTTACAATCTCCTGCTTGTTAAGCTTATTCTTCAGCGTCTGCATCTGCTGGCGCATATTCTCTAACTCAAAATCGTTGTTCATAATCGTCTAATGTTTAATCGTTTGACATTTGTTTTAACTGCTCTCTGATCCTAAACAGACGGACACTGACGTTCTTGGCAGTGATGCCGACAATCTGTCCGATTTCCTCGTATGGGAGGTTCTCGAGCCAGAGTAGGACGATGGCACGGTCGAAAGGTTGGAGTTTGGATATACGCTTGTGAAGCATGTCCACCTGGCGGGTATCCTCGTCGCGGTCTTCAAACAGGTTGATGTCCATCGTTAGCTTGACTTCGGATGAGCGTCGCTTCTTTTTCCTGTTGATAGAAATACAGGTGTTGAGGGCGACGCGATAAATCCACGTCTTGATGTCACTGCGATGCTCGAAGCTGTCGAACCCTTTCCACAGATTCACTAGTACCTCTTGGAAAAGATCGTTCACCTCATCGGCATCTTGCGAGAACATGTAGCACACGGTATAGATGGTGCTCTTGTGCTCTGCTACGGTTTGCGCAAACTGTTGTTCTAATGTCGTCATTGTCATTCTGTTTTTTGATCTTTTACCCATTAGACGCAGCAAAGTTACGAAAAACTACACGAAAACTAAAAAAATTGTTCCTAAATTGGATTTGCTATTTGATTAATAATGTACGCGCGATGCTATTTCCTTTAGCTCTTATTTGACCTTCCAGACATTGAGCACGATGCCCTTGAACTCCTGGTTCCACTCTGGAGCGCAGATAAAGAGAGCATTGTTCAGCCAGCCGTATTTGCTGTCAGCAGGTGCCTCGAACTGTGGAGCAGCCTTGAAGTAGAAAGAGGGTTTGCCGTCGGCATCTTTCCCATTGGCAATGATGCCTCTGTTACGTACATGGATATAAATCCCGTCATCTGTCTTGATGCTGTAGATGGCTTCTAACTCTGTGCGTGAGCCATTCGATAACTGATAGTCGGCACCGCCATTGATAATAGTACCTTTCAGAAGCGGTCCTTCGAACGTGCCGCCTGTAATAGGGATGACGATACGCTTACCATGCTGGGTGTTGTCGATAGTGTAGGTTTCGCCAAGTGTCACTTTCAGTTGTAGGGCGAACTCCAGTTCTGGTGTCTCTTTGGGTTGGAAACTCTGTGAATGGGCATTCAGGGCGATGGCTGCCAAAAGAATAGTGATAATCTTCTTCATAATGATAGAAACGTTTTTTGATGATTTTGGTGCAAAGGTATAACAAAAATCTGAATAATTTGCTAACTTTGCACGCGGAAAAGCGAAATTAAGATGATAGAGGTCAATCAGTCGACTCTTGACTATATCCGTCAGCATGCTGATGAAGATGTGCGTCAGCTGGCACTTCGGGGCCATAAATGCCTTGATGTAGATTTGCAGTATGCCCTCGAACAGATTGCCGGCAGACAGAAGGCTCGTACGAAATTACCCTCATGGGCTGCTATCGATGGAATCGTCTATCCGCCTCATCTCTCGATGGAGCAGTGTTCCAGTGAAGCGACAGCTAGATATAAGGCGAGTATTGCTGGAAAAGGGGCTCTTTTCGTCGATTTAACGGCTGGTTTTGGCGTTGATATGGCTCTTATCTCTCAAGGTTTCCAGAAGGCCGTCCATGTGGAGCGACAACCTCAACTTTGTGCGATTTCATCGGAGAATTTCCGCTTGTTGGGACTGAATCATATCGAGGTGGTCTGTGGTGATGGTGTGGCGTATTTGCATACGATGAGACATGCCGATCTGTTATTCATCGATCCTGCCAGAAGGGATGTGCATGGCGGACGTACCTATGATATCAGCGATTGTACTCCAAATGTGTTGGAAATACTCGATGAAATGTTGGAAAAAGCTGATCGTGTGATGATCAAACTCTCGCCGATGTTAGACTGGCGCAAAGCGGTAGCTGATCTTGGCAAGGTCAATGAGGTGCATATCATCTCTGTGGATAATGAATGCAAGGAGCTGCTGCTGATTTTATCGAAGACGAAGAAGCCCTTGCGGGTTTTCTGTGTAAATAATGATGAGTGTTTTGAGGTCGTCGAGGGAATCTCGTCTCAGCCGCGTCCTCTTCCACAAGATATGCGATATCTCTACGAGCCGAATGCTTCGGTTATGAAGGCAGGCTGTTTTGACCTGATAGAGCAACGCTTCGGAGTTGTACAGTTGGAGAGGAACAGCCATCTGTTTGTCTCTGATAAGGAGATATCAGGATTCCCAGGTCGTCAGTTCCTGATAGAGAAGCGCACATCGATGAACAAGCGTGAACTGAAGGCAGCATTGGCAGATGTAGATCAGGCAAATATCACGGTCAGAAACTTCCCGATGTCAGTGGCAGAACTCCGCAAACGGTTAAAATTGAAAGAGGGTGGGGATGTCTATATTTTCGCCACGACAATCTCCGATGAAGGTCATCAGTTGTTAGTTTGCCGAAAAAAAACTTAATTATTTTGTTATTTGGCTCTTTTTCTGTATCTTTGCAACGAATTATGTCTTAATGGCAACAGAATATGTCATCAGTAGAAATAAGAAAAGTTACGGACAAGAGGAGTCTGAGAGCCTTTATAGACTTCCATTATGAGTTGTATCATGGTAGTCCCTATGATGCGCCAACCTTGTATAGCGACGAGCTTCACACCTTCAGTAAGGACAAGAATGCAGCCTTCGAGTTTTGCGAGGCAGAGTATTTCCTGGCTTACAAGGATGGTAAGCTGGTAGGTCGCATAGCAGGCATCATTAACCATAGGGCTAACGAGAAGTGGAATCGTGAGTCTGTCCGTTTCGGATGGATCGACTTTGTTGACGATATCGAGGTGTCGAAAGCTCTACTGGATGCTGTCGCCGATTGGGGACGCCAGAAAGGCATGAAGGAGATCGTAGGTCCCTTAGGGTTTACTGACATGGATCCTGAGGGTATGCTTATCTTCGGCTTCGACCAGTTGGGCACCATGTCCACCATCTATAATTATTCCTATTATCCACAGCACATGGAGCAGATGGGAGGCTGGGAGAAGGACAACGATTATGTGGAGTTTAAGCTGAAAGTGCCCAAGGGCGGTGTCCCTGAGAAATATAAGCGGGTGGCCGAGCTGACGATGCAGCGCTACAACCTGCACATCCCTCATCTGAAGCGCAGTCAGGTCTTTGGTCCTGAGCAGTATGGGCAGAAGGTGCTTGATGTGGTCAATAAGACTTTTGCCGATTTGTACGGCTTTTCGCAGATGACCCCACGCCAGCGAGAGGAGTATGTCAAGATGTATTTTAAGTTCTTCGATATGGAGATGCTCTGTGTGATAGAAGATTGGAACCTGCCTAACCACGATGTGATAGGTGTGGGCATCTCTATCCCCTCATTGAGCAGGGCTTTGCAGAAATGTCGCAAAGGCAGGCTCTTCCCTTTCGGCTGGTGGCATATCCTCCGTGCCTTGAAGTTCCATAAGACTGATACCGTCGATCTCTTGCTCGTAGGCATTCTGCCTGAGTATCGAGCCAAAGGCGCCAATGCCTTGTTGTTTAACCGCCTGATACCTGTATATCAGAAGTATGGCTTCAAGTGGGGAGAGACGAATGTCGAGATGGAGACCAACGAGAAAGTCCAGGGGCAATGGGCTTATCTTGAGAACGAATTACATAAGCGCAGAAGATGCTTTAAAAAGTCACTATAAATCAAATGGAAGACAATCAAATAACTGAACCGCAGAACGAACAAGTAAGATATGATGACGAAAACATTCGCCATCTGAGTGATATGGAACATGTACGTACCCGTCCTGGTATGTACATCGGACGTCTTGGCGACGGATCCCTGCCCGAAGATGGTATCTATGTGCTGCTCAAGGAGGTCATCGACAACTCTATCGACGAGTTTAAGATGCATGCAGGCGACCGTATCGAGGTGAATATCGACGAGAATCTGCGTGTTTCCGTTCGCGACTATGGACGAGGCATTCCTCAGGGAAAGATGATCGAGGCTGTATCTGTCCTGAATACTGGAGGAAAGTATGACTCGAAGGCATTCAAGAAGTCTGTTGGTCTGAATGGAGTCGGTGTGAAAGCCGTCAACGCGCTGAGTTCGCATTTCGAGGTCAGAAGCTATCGCGACGGAAAGATGCGCAAGGCTACCTTTGAGAAAGGTGTGATGACGAGCGACGTGACTGAGAATTCTCAGGATGAGAACGGCACTTTCATCTTTTTCGAACCTGACGATACCCTCTTCCTTAACTATAAGTTCCAGGATGATATCGTGGAGAATATGCTCCGCAACTATACTTATCTGAATACGGGTCTTGCCATCATGTACAACGATAGGCGCATCCTCTCACGTCATGGACTCGAAGACTTGTTGAACGATCGTATGACCAACGATGGCCTCTATCCGATCATCCATTTGAAGGGCGAGGATATCGAGATTGCCTTTACCCACTCTAATCAGTATGGTGAGGAGTATTACTCGTTTGTCAACGGACAGCATACCACACAAGGCGGCACCCATCAGAGTGCCTTCAAGGAGCATATCGCCCGTACCATCAAGGAGTTCTTCGGAAAATACGAGTATGGCGATATCCGCACAGGTATTGTCGCTGCCATCGCCATTAACGTGGAGGAACCCATGTTCGAGAGCCAGACGAAGATCAAGTTGGGTTCGCTGACGATGTCTCCCGATGGTGTAAGTATCAACAAGTATATTGGCGATTTCATCAAACAGGAGGTCGACAACTATCTGCATATTCATGCCGATGTGGCTGAGGTGCTTGAGAATAAGATCAAGGAGAGCGAGCGTGAGCGTAAGGCGATGGCTGGCGTTACCAAGCTGGCCCGTGAACGTGCTAAGAAGGCCAACCTCCATAACCGTAAGCTTCGCGACTGCCGCATCCACTTCAGCGATGCCAAGAACGACCGCAAGGAGGATACCTGCATCTTTATCACTGAGGGTGACTCTGCCAGCGGAAGTATCACCAAGAGTCGTGACGTGAACACCCAGGCTGTGTTCTCATTACGAGGTAAACCCCTGAATTCATTCGGACTTACTAAGAAGGTGGTCTATGAGAACGAGGAGTTTAATCTTCTGCAGGCTGCGCTTGACATCGAGGAAGGTATTGATACCCTTAGATATAATAAGGTGATAGTGGCTACCGATGCCGATGTGGATGGCATGCATATCCGTCTGCTCATCATCACCTTCTTCCTCCAGTTCTTCCCAGAACTGATCAAGAAGGGGCATGTGTATGTGCTTCAGACCCCATTGTTCCGTGTGCGTAACCGCCGTACGAAGATCAAGAACAAGAAGGTGATTGCCGATGCTGATGCCAAGAGTGATAAAAAGGGCGATTTCATCACACGTTACTGCTATAGCGACGAAGAGCGGCAGACTGCTATCAACGAACTGGGTCCTGATCCAGAGATCACACGATTCAAAGGTCTTGGTGAGATTTCACCCGATGAATTCGCTGGTTTTATCGGACCAGACATCCGTCTGGAACAGGTGACGCTCCATAAGACCGACCAGGTGCAGAAACTCTTGGAGTATTATATGGGCAAGAACACGATGGAACGTCAGAATTTTATCATTGATAATCTGGTAGTCGAGGAAGACCGCCCTGAAGAAGACATTTATGAATAAGAATAAGGTTGTTTTGACAGCGCTGTTGTCGCTGTTCACCATCTGTGCTTGGGCACAGTTCAGAATTGCCAATAACGATGATTCGCCTCTGCGCAAGCTCCAGTATGCAGAGATTGCCATCTCTAATCTCTACGTCGACAGTGTCGATGAGAACAAATTGGTGGAGGATGCCATTCGTGGCATGCTGAATAAGCTCGATCCCCACTCCAGCTACTCCACCCCGAAGGAGGTCAAGGAACTGAATGAGCCGCTGAATGGTAATTTCGAGGGTATTGGGGTGCAGTTCAATATGATAGAAGACACGCTGCTCGTTATCCAACCTGTGACCAACGGCCCTTCTGAGAAGGTAGGTATCATCGCTGGCGATCGTATCGTCTCTGTCAATGATACGGCAATTGCAGGTGTGAAGATGTCGAAAGAGGAGATTATGAAGCGCCTGCGTGGTCCTAAGGGCACGAAAGTGAACCTTGGTATCGTGCGTCATGGTATTCAGGATCGTCTGATGTTCACGGTGGTGCGCGACAAGATTCCTGTGAAGTCTGTAGATGCCAGCTATATGATTCGTCCTGGAATCGGCTATATACGTATCGGAAATTTCGGCGCTACGACTTATAGTGAGTTTGTCGAGCGTCTCGATATGTTGAGGAAAGCTGGTATGGAGCACCTCATTCTCGATTTGCAGGAGAATGGTGGTGGCTATCTGAAAGCTGCCGTCGATATTGCCAACGAGTTTCTGCAGAAAGGCGACTTGATTGTTTATACCGAGGGACGGAAGACCCCACGAACGGAGTACACGGCCAATGGCAGCGGCGAGTTCCAAAAAGGTAAGGTCGTTGTGCTCGTCGATGGCTATACGGCCTCTGCTGCAGAGATTGTCACGGGTGCTATTCAGGATCAGGACCGAGGAGTGGTCGTAGGCCGTCGCACCTTTGGCAAGGGACTTGTACAGCGCCCTATCGATATGCCTGACGGATCGATGATCCGCCTCACTATCGCACATTATTATACCCCCTCAGGTCGCTGCATCCAGAAACCATATAAGAAAGGTGAGAATAAGGATTATGCGATGGATATGGTGAATCGTCTGAAGAGTGGCGAGCTGACCAATGCTGACAGCATACACTTTGTTGACTCCTTGAAGTACGAGACGCTTCGTCAGCATCGCACCGTCTATGGCGGTGGTGGTATCATGCCTGATGAGTTCGTGCCGCTCGATACAACCCTTTACACGAAGTTCCATCGCGAACTGGCAGCCAAGAGCATCGTCATCCAGCAGAATCTCCGTTATGTAGATAATAATCGTAAGAATCTGACAGCCCGTTGGACAGACTTTGCTGACTTTAAGCAACATTTCGAGGTGCCTCAGTCTTTGGTGGATGCCATCATCGCTGAAGGTGAGAAGCAGAATATCAAACCTAAGGATGAGGCTGAGCTCCAGAAGACCATCCCTTATCTCAGTTTGCAGCTAAAGGCCTTGATAGCCCGGGATATCTGGGACATGAGCGAATACTTCTCCGTCTTCAACGAGCGCAGCGAGATTGTGAAGAAGGCGCTCGAAGTCATCCAGCGACCCTGAGCAAATACATAGTGACTGATCATCTTCAGAATCGCATTCCGAAGTTAACTTGCGCATCAGCCTCCCTGTTGTTTATCTCTGTGTCAGCATTGTTCCTGTATAGATACTGACGATAGTTTAACAGGAAATTGAGCAGAAAACGGTCAAAGCTATAGCTGACGGCAAAACGCCCAAAGTAATTGAATACAAAGCGGCTCCGGCCATTATCCACAGCGTCGTAATAGTGAGCATCATAATTGCTCCAGCGTAAACGCTCTGCCTCTATTTGCTGGGCTTTGACGGCAGGGTCTGAGGATGTGCCGGCGTATGCGTATGGAGAACTATTGTCCTCGTACTTGTGTACCAGATGGTTCCAGATGGAAATCATAGGAATCACAGACAAGTGTATACACACTTTTCCGCCATCGATAGACCAATTGTATCCATATCCAGGTCCGAAAGAGAGTTTCCAATTGCGGAATATGTCTCGCTCGTGGTTAAACAGGTTATTAGCTCCGAACCGACTCTGGTAATAGTTACCCATAACAAACAGGCTGCCGGCACTGCGTTTCTGAATCATATCCCCGTAAGCACCCGCCGCAAGACTAAACCTCTTGTTGTTGAATACATAATATCCTTCCACATAGAAAATCTTAAGATCCATTTTGCCCGCAGGAATAGTGCTCTCCGATGTTACAGCCGGGGCATTCGTCTGGTTCTCCACATTGTTTATCCATTGAGTCATTCCCTGATTATATGCGTCATCCAGAACGCCATCCATATTCTTGAGCGACTTGTAGCGAATACGTGCGCCCCATACAGAGCCGTTTTTCGCAAGTCCGAAAGACATGCTGTAGCGGTTGCGGATAGGGATGGGAATTTCCAACGCTATGCCGCGCCAGTCTATGCCCAACTCAACCTCTGTCTGGTAAGTGTGCATATCTGTCGCCATGTATTTTTTCTCAGACAGATTTGGTGGCATATACCGCATGTCCAAAGGTATATCCGCATTATTGACAGATACAGGAAATGTCATATCATGCTGCTGGAAATAACCGTAATATCCAAGATACACCATGCGACTCATCTTTAGTTTGCGGATGTAATTTGTATCAACACCTGCCTCCTGCCAACGGTCAAGCATATCATCTATGGATTTCAGGAACTTTCCTAATCCATGATCCCAAAAACTCCTTTTCTCCTGCGTAGAAGCGCACAGGGTATTCGAAAACGCAGCCTCCTTGAAGGCATCCATGATGGCCGTAGGACGATGGTTGCGGAAGGCTCCCAAACGATAGTGCCCCTCGGCTTCTGGCGCCCAGTAGAAGACACCCTCACAATGGCCGTTGGTCTGGGTACGGGCAGCCTCAATGAGACGTTTCATCCACGCCTTTCCTTCGTCAGGACGATCGGCATCATAGCCTGTCTCGACAATCATCAGAGGCGTCTGATAAGTAGCATAAAGGGCATTGATGTTGTCGATGGCCTTCACGAGTGTCTCGTTTTCATCCTTCGTCAGTCCTGCATCGATATCCCAATAAGGATAGACGCTCAGACCTATCATGTCCCACTTAGCACCATATTTCTGCAATCCATCGAAGATGAAGTGATAACGGACAGGATCGCATCCGCCATCGAGGTGAACGATGCAAATGGCCTCAGGATAGACTGCCTTCACGGCATCATAGCCAGCCTGCGTCAGTCCGGCATACTGCTGCATGTTCTCCTCAGCACGACCCACTGGCCAGAGGAATCCATGTGTGGTCTCATTGCCCACTTGCACCCATTTCACGTCAATCTGATGGTCCTTCAAGAGCTGTAGGGTCTCACGAGTATGCTCTGCCAAAGCCTGACACATCTCCTCATAACTCATCTGCTCCCAAGCCTTGGGGATATTCTGCTTGCCAGGATCAGCCCACCAGTCGCTGTAATGGAAGTCGATCATGATGGCCATACCCTGTTCCTTGGCACGAAGTGCCAGCTTCAGCACATCCTCCTTGCTGCTGAAACCTCCCTTGGGATTCACCCAGACACGGAATCGGGCAGCATTCAGACCATATTCACGCATCAGAACGGTGTTCTCACGAGGTTCGCCCTGTGCATTGTAAAGTTGCACACCATGAGCCTCCAAGGCAGAAGTGCCGCTGATATCGGCTCCCAGCCAGAATGTGTCATTGGCCGACATCGACCATACCGTTACCAATAAGGTAATCGCCAAGAAAAATCTCTTCATCTTCAGATCGTTCATTAATTTCTTTGGCAAAGATACAAAAACATTTGGAAATAAAAAGAAAAATGCGTAATTTTGCAGAGAAAAAGATGATGAAACGCTATTCTGACCTGTTTATCGACTTCGATGACACGCTTTACGACACGCATGGCAATGCCGTGATTGCGCTGAAGGAACTCTTCGAGGCTCTTCAGCTCGACAGGTATTTTCCTGAGCCTGAACTCTTCTACGACGAATACTGGAAAACCAATATCGACCTCTGGACACGCTACTCAAAAGAAGAGATTACGCGCGACTACTTGATCGTAGAGCGATTCCGTCGCCCACTGAGCTTTGGCAAAGGGTTGGATCCTACTGTGGAATACTGTCTGAAGGCCAGCGATCTGTTTCTGGATTTCTGCTCTTCCAAACCAGGACTGGTGGAAGGTGCTCAGGAGCTGGTAGACTATCTGAAGGCAAAAGGTTATCGAATGCACATCTGCAGCAACGGTTTTCACGAAGTGCAGTACAAGAAATTGCGGGTTTGCGGACTATACGACCATTTCGACACCATTATCCTCAGCGAGGACGCTGGTGCCAACAAGCCTTCACAGCTATTCTTTGATTATGCCTTCCTGAAATCTGGGGCAAAGAAAGAGACGACCCTGATGATTGGCGATAACTTCAATACGGATATCCTTGGTGCCAAGCGGGCTGGTCTTGATACCGCCTACTTCAACCGCTTCCCTGAATACCCTGCCACAGAACCCATCACCTTTGAAGTGACATCCCTCAAACAGCTGATGGATATTCTCTAAATCTCACGAGAAAAGTGGTTCTGCATCAATTTGGGTGGTAACCAATTATTACAAAGTTTAACTATCTGCCTGATAATCAATACATTAGTTAACTTAATAAAGTTGCAGATGTGC
>ONKL01000094.1 GCA_900318395.1 uncultured Prevotella sp. | reverse complement strand
CCAACGACGGGTTTGCCCGATGCCATGTAATCACGAAATTCTTGTATTGTCATTGTCTCTGATTCATCTGATAAAGTTCATGCCTTGCCACTCTTCGCGCTCAGGGTAATCGGGATTGCCGTCGGCATGAATCTTCTTCAGCAGCCAGGCCATGTTGTCGGCCAGTACCCGCATGGTCTGCATACCCTCCGTGTCCTGAGTTACCTCGCCAGGAGCCAAACCGTAGGCGATGTTCCAGTATTGCGATGTCACCACAGGCATGTTCATCATCTCGAAGATCATGTTCAGCGTCTGATATGCCGCCGTAGCACCGCCTCTGCGACAAATGGCCACTGCAGCCGCTGGCTTATTCTGCACCTTGGCACCTGAGAAGAAAGCACGTTGCAGCACTGCCATCACAGCACCGTTGGGCTGACCGTAATAGACGGGCGAACCCACGATGAGCGCATCAGCCTCGTTTAGCTTTTCAACGATACGGTTGCAGACATCATCATCGAAGACACACTGGCCCAGTTGCTTTGCCCTGCACTGGCCACAGGCAATGCAGCCACGGACGGGCTTGTTACCCAGTTGCATGATTTCTGACTCTACACCATTCTTCTCCAGTTGCTTAGCAATCTCCGATAGTGCTGTAAATGTGTTGCCTTTCCTGTTGGCACTTCCGTTTAATAATAATACCTTCATAATGTGTATTTGTTTTTTAGTTTTACCGAATATCAGAATTCGGGTACAAAATTACAAAGAAACTTCCAAAGTCGTGTTGTTCTACGGCTCAAAATATGTTGCAGGAGAGAAGATTTGCAGAATAAAAAATAATAATTAGGATTTATACATGGGTAATCACAGCAGGAGTTTAATATGTTGATGCTCTGGCGTTGGTGAACATCCACTGACCGTTACGTTTAACTAACTGGAACGTGAGTTGCAGATGCCAAGTATGACGTCCGCCTCCGAAAACAGCTGCAGTAACTCGGCTGTGACCTGTCAGCGTAGCATGATTACCGCTGACTTTGATTTCCATCTGCTCATGTTCTGCAGAAAAATAGTTTAGTGTACCATTGGTGATCGCCTTGATGTATTCCTGCTTCGACTGGTGCATCCCTGTCATGTGAGTCAGCACAAAATTATCGGCATGGACACGGTTTAGTACCACCGTGTCCTTTGCCACCATAGCCTCGTACATGTCTCGATAGAGAGTTTCTATCTGTTCTTTGTCCGTCTTTGCTTGCATGGTGATTGTTGTTATTCCCAAAAACAATATCGTAATAAGGCGGTTCATTAATGTGTCGCTTTTAGATATTGCAGGTCACCATACCAATAGGAAGCTGTGCAGCCTCCGTCAATCAGGAAGTCGGCACCGCTGATGAAACGTCCGCGCGAGGACATTAGGAACTCAGCCATATCGCCCACTTCGTCTGGCGTTCCTGCACGACGGGCTGGCATGCCCTCTATCATCTTCAGATAACCATCCTTGCGCGGGCCATGCAGTTCATCGTTAGCCAATGGCGTGATGATGATACCTGGTGAGATAGAGTTAATGGTAGCTCCACGACGCCCCCAGCGGGTAGCCTCGAACATCACGCGGAGCACATTGCAACGCTTGGAATATTGATAGGCTTTCAGCGTGTCGTTGATTTCCTTTAGGAATGGTAAATCTAACAGTTCATCCACGGGAGTTGTTGCCAATGCGTCGTTTTGCTCCTGTGGCAAAGCAGGAAGACGATGACCGCTCTGTGATGAGATAATCACTCCTGAGCCACCCTCCGCTATCACTTTGCCGAACTCTTCCAACAGAACACTTGTTCCGTAGAGGTCAACGCGCAGAATTTCTCCAACAGGAGCCTGTGAAGGTGACACGCCAGCGGCATTCACCAAGTTCGTCACTTCACCTTTGTTGGTGGCAAACTCCACCAACTTCAGGATGTCCTCTTTTGAACCAAGGTCACATTGGATAGTTGAACACACAAAACCTGCATCTTCAAGTGTCTTTGCAGCCCGTTTTGCATTCTCCTCACTATAATCTGCCAACACGATGTGCTTACCAGCCGACACACGACGGATGATGGCTTGTCCGATGCTGCCAGCACCCACTAATACTGATACTTTCTTTACCATACCCCAAAAGTTGTTTTACGCCAACCCGCGCCAGCCCATAAACATTTTAGTCACTTCACCATCGTGGTGATCGAAGAACAGGCTTTGCTGGGTGTCGAGCGCTTCGATGCGAGCCATCTCGTCAGCAGAAAGTTCGAAGTCGAAGATGTTGATATTCTCAGCCATGCGTTCTTTGTGGGATGACTTCGGTATGATGACAACACCACGTTGCAGCAGGAAGCGGAGACCGATTTGTGCCACGCTCTTGCCGTGAACTTTTCCGATTTCAGTCAGTACCTCATTGGTGAAGAATCCATTGCGTCCCTCGGCCAATGGTCCCCACGACATAATCTGGCATCCGAACTCCTCCATGTATTTCTGTGGCTGTTTCTGTTGACAGAACACATGTGTTTCCACCTGGTTCACCATCGGCTTGATTTCCACATTCGATGCCAGGTCGATAAAGTGGTCGGGAAAGAAATTGCTCACGCCGATAGCCCTCAACTTGCCTTCGCGATAGGCATCGATTAAGGCTCGATAAGCGCCGTAGCGGTCGCAGAAAGGCTGATGAAGCAGCATCAAATCGATATACTCCGTCTGCAGCTTGCGCAGACTCTCGTCTATAGATGCCTTTGCCTTTTCATAACCGTAGTTCGAAATCCAAATCTTTGATACAAGGAACAGTTCTTCACGCTTGATGCCGCTCTTGCGCCAGGCATTGCCAACACCTTCCTCATTCTGGTAGGCCTGTGCCGTATCTATCATCCGATAGCCCACACTCAAGGCGTCACTTACGCAACGTTCACACTCTTCAGGTGATACCTGATACACTCCGTAACCCATCTGCGGCATCTGAACACCGTTTGATAATTTAATAGTTTTCATTGTCAACAATCTTTTTCTATTTCACAGTTGCTTAATCAATAATTATGCATTACAGACACATTCTGAAAATCTTCTCAACGTCGGCAGGAGTCAGGTCGGTGAATCCGTGGAGGATGCCTTCTGCGCCACAGGCCTTACGTGCCATTGCCGCAAAGTTCTTTTCATCGATGCCCAGGTCTGAGAGGCGGCTCTTCAGCCCAAGGGCCTCAAAGAAGAAGTTCTCAAGAGCCTGGATAGCGGCCTTGGCTCCTTCCATGACGGGCAGCGAGCCGTCCAGTCCCATGACATTCACGCCGAAGCGCTGGATGATGGGGGCTGTCTCTTCGTCAAGCACGTAGGTAAGCCAACGTGGAGTAAGGATTGCCAAGCCGTGGCCGTGAGTGATATCATAGAAAGCTGACAACTCATGCTCCATCAAGTGGCAGACGGTGGCCTGGAAGAATCCCTCGTATAGGAAGTTGTTCAGTGCCCACGACGACGCCCACATCAGGTTGGCGCGCGCCTCGTAGTCATCGGGCTTGGCCACTGCCGCAGGTGCATATTTCACGACAGTCTTCAGCACCTCTTCCTGTATGCGCAGCAGCATGTCCATCGACTGCCTCTTGCTGAAATAAGCCACGTCGAAGATGTGCGACATGATATCCACGCTGCCACAGGCCGTCTGGTAGGCACTTACCGAGAAGGTGTTCGTGGGGTCAAGGAACGACACGTCAGGATTGTTGTCGGGAGCGAAATAGCCCAGTTTCTCGTTGGTCTCCACATTGCTGATGACACAGCCACCATCCATCTCAGAACCAGTAGCCGAAAGCGTCAGCACGGTGATGATGGGCAGTGTCTCGCTGACAGAGGCTTTCTGCGTAATCAAGTCCCACACGTCGTCACCTTCATACTTTGCCCCTGCCGCAATGGCTTTCGTGGCATCGATGGTAGATCCGCCGCCAACGGCCAGCAGCACATCGATGCCCTCCTGTTTGCAGATGGCTGCACCCTTGTTTACCGTCGTGTGACGAGGGTTAGGCTCCACGCCAGCCAGTTCAAAAACATTGGCTCCAGCTTTCTGGAGTTCAACCATTACCTTATCGTATAAGCCGATTCTCTTGATGCTGCCGCCGCCATAGACCAGCAAAACGCGCTTACCGAAACGTGCCACTTCCTCATGCAGGTGACACAACTGCTCCTTACCAAAATAAACCTTGGTCTTGTTCTCAAATACAAAGTCTCTCATATTGCTTCACTTTTTATTTTTCACTCAAACTTCTTATCCACTTCTCGACCTTTTTCTTTTCCGTGCGCACCTCGTGGCCGTAGATGCTGAAGCCCTTCTGGACGTTGGCCCCTGGGAAGGCTGCCTTCACATCCTCCACACAATTGGCCAAACCCGAGCCTTCGTGGGTGGTGAAAGGGATGACTGTCTTGCCTTTCAGGTCATTAGCGTGTTTCTTGAAGAAGGTAAACATTACTTGCGGATAAGTGCCCCACCATACGGGGCCACCAATAAACACAGTGTCGTATTTGTTTAGGTCGATGTCACCTTCATATTCAGGCAACTCACCGTTCTTAGCCTCTTCCTTCGCCAGATTGATGAGTGGTGTATAAGCCATTCCGTCGTACTTGTGGGTAACAATTTCAAACTGCTCAGCGCCCGTCAATTCTGTGATGTAGTCGGTCACAATCTTTGTGTTGCCCACCTCGATGTTTCCTACTGCGTAGTTGTCTCCCGCATGCGAGAAGAACACTACAATTGCCTTTCCGTCTTTTGCCATAACTGTTTTACCGTTTGTCGTTGTTTGTTCATTCGCAGCAATCTCTTTCTTGCTGTTTCCACCGCATGCAGTGGAAACCAGCATACACAGAGCTGATGCAAGTATCAGTTTCAATGATTTACCCATATTATCCCAGAGTCTGATTCGTTGACCACTCAAAATG
>ONKL01000020.1 GCA_900318395.1 uncultured Prevotella sp. | reverse complement strand
ACCCTCGATGGTACCTTCCGAGAACGGGGTGTTGTGCTCAGACATGTGCTTGGCCATCTCGTGGATGTTGAGCGTCTGCTTGTAGCTCACGCGAGGGTAGTACTTGCCGTAAGCGGCTGATCCCTCAATCATGTTTTTTGAAAGATAAAGTTCAATCATGTTTGTAAAATTTTAATGGTTATAAATTTAATGTTTAACGTGTCTTAAAGACTTCTGTACTTTTGTTCTTGCGTCCCTTCGGTAGCAAGCGAGCAGAGCTCGAGCGCTTCTGTCTAAAAAGACGTTCGCTTGTCTCGATTCCTCTTCAGCCTGCGCACTGCCTTTGATTCCTTTTGACACTGCGAAGGTACGAAATTTATTTTCGGCTTTGCCAGTTCTTGCAAGTTATTGCAAATTGTTGCAATATTTAGTGTAATTCCCCAGCTACGCCATCTACATGACCTCACGCGTCGCACGTTCACGCCCGCAGAGGTGCAGCTGATCTACACACAATTGGGCGAGCCGTAGCGAACCCACTTCTCAGAAAATAAGAAAATCTTATTTTTCAGTAAGAGCCATTTGTCACACAGATAAATGGCTCTTATTACTATCCCAGAAAGGGGTTCAAAGGTTCAAGGTTCAAAGGTTCAAAACGTGTTTGTAGAAGGTTCACAAAAAGTATAATATTTATATTATATATATATTATAATATATATATAATATAAAACTATTTTGAATATTCCATCAATGATAAATATAGCATTTTGAACCTTTGAACCTTTGAACCTTTGAACCTTTTGAACCTGAATATGACATCGCTGAGCTATTTTTATTTTGCAGTTTTGATCGTTTGGGGAAATCAAAGGCCTGTGTCTCCGATCGCGATCTGACAACAGCATCTGGGAAATTTTTCCCACATGTCAGATCTACAAGTTGCCCTCCAGTTACAGGGCTTTTTTAGTTTACGTGGAATGGACGATTATTTCGTAAATTTGCCACGTCATGAGGAATTTCGACTACCTAAAGCAGATAACTGCGCTATTTAAAACTTTCCGCAAATAATTCTGTAATTAGTAGCATTTCACATGCCAATTCATCACTTTCTGCCCTGCGTTTCGTTACGTTTCAGTAGACAAGAAGTAACTAATGGGTATGTTGTTTTGTTGAAATGTTGAAAAAACGTGTTTTTAATTTTGGTGATATGCTATTTTTTCGCTAATTTTGCAATCAAATTAACTTAAAACAACGATATGAGTGGAATAACAGGTAAGATCAAGAGTCAGGTAGACGCTATCTGGATGAGTTTCTGGACGGGCGGTATCACTAACTCTATCGATGTGCTGGAGCAGATGACCTACCTCTTTTTTATGAAGATGCTCGACGATGCTCAGTTGGATAAGGAAGCTATCGCCGTGAAGATGGGCATGGGCGATGTGGAGCTGCCCGATGCCGTGTTCAAGAAGGGTCTCTGGCATAACCCCGATACTGACAAAGATGTACCCTATAAGAACCTGCGTTGGAGCGAGTTCCGTCACTTCATCCCTGAAGAGATGTTCAACACCGTGCGCTTCGATGTGTTCACCTTCATCAAGCACCTCAACGATGCCAAGACCTCTGCCTATAGCCGCTTTATGAACGATGCCGTGTTCCTCATCCAGCAGCCACGCACGCTAGTGAAGGTGGTAGAGGGCATCAACGAGCTGGATATGAACGATCGCGACACGATGGGCGACGTCTACGAGTATGTGCTGGGCAAGATGGCCGCCTCGGGCACCAATGGCCAGTTCCGCTCTCCCCGCCATATCATCCGCATGATGGTAGAGCTGATGCAGCCGCGACTCGACGATCGCATCTGCGACCCCGCCATGGGCACGGCAGGCTTCGATGTGACCTGTGCGCAGTATATCAAGGAGCATTATCAGCAGGAACTCCTGAAGAAGCAGAACTCCCAGCACTTCCGCACGAAGATGTTCAGCGGCTTCGATACCGACCCCAAGATGCTGCGCATCGGCTCTATGAATCTCATGCTGAATGGTGTCGACGATCCGGATGTCCGTGCGCAGGACAGTCTCTCGAATCAGAACACCTGCGAGGGCTATTACTCGCTGATCATGGCTAATCCGCCCTTCTCGGGCACGCTCGACTATGAGGTGGTGAACGACTCACTGCTGACGCTCACGCGCACTAAGAAGACGGAGCTGCTCTTTATGAGCCTCTTTATCCGCATGCTGGAGTTAGGAGGTCGCTGTGCCAGCATTGTCCCTGACGGTGTGCTCTTCGGCACCTCTACCGCCCACCTTGCGCTGCGCAAGGAGCTCGTCGACCATCAGCACCTGCAGGCCATCATCAGCATGCCCTCAGGCGTGTTCAAGCCCTATGCAGGCGTCTCTACCGCCATCATCGTCTTCACCAAGACTAACGCCCAAAGCACGGATCGTGTGTGGTTCTACGACATGAAGGCCGATGGATTCTCGCTCGACGACAAGCGCAACGAGATACAGGACAATGATATCCCTGACATCATTGAGCGATTCCACAACCTCGATGGCGAGGCAGAGCGCAGCCGTAAGGATCAGAGCTTCTTCGTGCCTGCCCAGGAGATTCGTGACAACGACTATTCGCTGGCCATCAATAAATACAAGGAAGTAGAGCGTGAAAAGGTGGTCTACGATGCCCCCGAGGTCATCTTAGGCCGCTTCGAGCAGCTTCAGAATGAGATCACCGAGGCCATGAATGAGTTCAAGACGAAATTCATGAAATAGTTTTGGCTCAAATCCTTGCATGATAGAAAATAAAAGTTTAACTTTGCAGACAAATCAGGATGAAAGATGACATACTTGAATCAGTTTCACAAAGAGGCGATGGAGCGTACGATGAAGAAAATCGTAGAATCCAAGAAGTCTCCGATGAACTCCAAAGACTTTGCCGATTACATGAGGCGGAACCTCGAGACGGCAAAAGCGATGGAGGCCGCTTCGAAATAGAGCAACGTGCAGCAGAGCAATATGCCAAGTCTGCTGGAATTTGGATTCCCATGGACGATATCTTTGATTTGGGAATCCCAGGACCCAGCGGCAACGAGAATGACACCTATGTATCAAATGATATTATCTATAAGGTCAACATGAAGGACAAAGATGGCGATATGTATGTCATCGATGCGGAGATTGCGATAATGAAGTAAATACATGAATAATTAATCAAACACAGTAGGAAACCTATTGTATAAAAATGAAAGAATCACTATGGATGAAAAAGATCTTTGGAATGAAATCCTCATATTGCAAGCAGAAAATTCTCTGCTCCGTCGCAAATTAGGGAAAGGCTATCAGGACTTTGAGTATTATCGCTCTTTTTGCCATTTAGAAAGATATGCTGAAGAAAATGAGGTAATAAGAACTTTGCTGTTGGAAATCAAAGATCTGCCATTTAGTGCTCGTACTAAGAATGTATTATTAAAGGCAAGAATCTATACACTTGGCGATCTTGTACAATATGATCTCTTAGATATATTGGTTTTTCCAAATTTCGGCAAGAAAAGCGTATATGAATTAAAGAGTATCCTCAAAGAACATAACCTAACGATGGGTATGGATGTCGAGAGCATCGTGAAAGAAGTTATAGGTAAATAGTCATTTGATAAACAAGGCAAAAAGTAAAACTATAGCCTATCACTATGAAGATTTATACAATTGAAATAAATGAAAGAAGGCTGGGATTATAAGAAGTTAGGAGAGGTAACGTCCACTATCAATGGGTTATGGACAGGGAAAAAACCTCCGTTTATCAATATTGCAGTTGTAAGAAATACTAATTTTACAAAGGATTGCAAACTTGATATGACTAATGTTGCATATTTGGATGTTGAAGAAAAACAGTTTTCTACAAGAAAATTGCAATATGGAGATATTATTATAGAGAAGTCTGGAGGCAGTGAAAAACAACCAGTTGGAAGGCCTGTCCTATTTAATATCAAAGAAGGCAATTACTCATTTAGTAATTTTACATCTACGCTAAGAATAAATAATAAAAGTGAATTGGATCCTCATTTTTTACATTATTCTTTATTAGGAGCGTATTTTCGAGGTTCAACAAGCAAAATGCAAGCAAAGACGACAGGAATACATAATCTTGACTTCAAAGCTTATCTCAGATTGTTAATACCTATCCCAACAATAGAAGAACAGCAACAAATAGTTTCAGAATTAGATTTGCTGAGCGGAGTGATAGAGAAGCAAAAGGCTCAATTAGAGGAACTCGATAAACTCGCCCAATCCATTTTCTATGGTATGTTCAGTAAAAAAGAATGGGATTGTAAAAAAATAAAGGATATTGCTATCGTTAAAATAGGTCCATTTGGAAGCGCTTTACATCAGCATGACTACATATCTGGTGGAACTCCGTTAGTTAATCCTATTCATATGAAAGATGGTAGGATAGAAGCCGACTCTAATTTTACGATTTCTGATGAAAAGAAGAAAGAGTTGTCATCATATCTGCTTAAAATTCATGATATAGTTTTCGGACGAAGAGGTGATATTGGACGTTGTGCTTTAGTTACTCAAAAAGAAAATGGATTCCTATGTGGAACTGGAAGCTTATTCGTTCGTTTTACTATTAATATAAATCCCCTATATTCTCTAAAAATATTAAGTTCTTCTAGTGTAAAACAATATTTGTTGGAAAATGCTCGCGGAGCTACAATGTTGAATCTCAATAGTAGTGTTATTGAAGGAATTTCTATCCCTCTTCCCCCTCTCTCCCTCCAGCAAGAATTTGCAGCAAAGGTGGAGGCGATAGAAGCGATGAAGGCGAAAGTTCGCCAGTCTCTCAAAGAAGCGGAAACGCTGTTTAACTCACGTATGGATTACTATTTCAACTGACATCAGATATGAAGATAATTAAATTAATTTCATTGTTCCTTCTTGTGCCGCTCATGTTGGCAATGGCCCAGAAAACGCCAGCCATTCCTACGCACATCGACGTAAAGGAGCGTACCATCCAAGACCTCCTCTATTTCCCCTTTACGTGCATCAACGCCTACATGCCTACCAAAGAAATAGCCTGGCAGGAAGTAATGGATACTTTTAATACATGCGAAACCATCAATGGGTATCCTGGTCTACATGCTGGCGAATCCTTTGATTTCACTTATCGTGGAATTACTATAGGCATTTGTTTCTATGACTGGTATGATAACAGGACATGGTATGACTTCTTCTTTAATACGAAAAAAGAGGCCGACGAGTTCTATAACAATCTTGTCAACGATGTTCAAGGTGCAGGTATTCCGCTTACCAAAGACAAAATCTACGGTGGCATGTCAAACCGCAAAAAGCCTACATCCATCTTCAAATGGGTGAGTGTCGAGGCTCCTGTCAAGGTGAAGGAGGTTAGCCCATCAAACATTGAGACCGCTGATGTTGTTGGCATGTATAAAGTGGAATTGGGCATTAGAAAAAGAAAAATGTGAAATAGACCAAAATCACAGGGACAGATTGATCGTTTGGGGAAAATCAATGGCTCTCCGATCGCTTTTTAATAATCGATGAAACTTTTATCATATAATATTAATCTGAGTAGACAGGATAAGGTTAACAAAATTCTGCTATATGATGCGGATGTGTTTATCTTGCCTGAGCTGGCTTGTCCATCTATGGTGCAGCTGCCTGATGGATATGAGATGGTATGGACTGGTGACATTGATTATAAGGGATTAGGAGTCATTTGGAAAACAGGTTTGAAAGCAGATGTGCCAAAGTGGTTCAATCCGAATCACAACTATTTCATACCATTGGTTGTTGACGGAATTCTGATTCTTGCCTCATGGCCAACGATAACAGAGCAAAACAAACCTAAAAAATATCCTCAGATCATGATGGAGGTTTTGGAGGAATATAGTACTTATCTTAAAGCATATTCCTCCTTGATTATCGGAGATATGAATTGCTACAAAGGACAATCTGGCGAAACGAAAAAGTTCTCCATACAAAGCATATTCGATTACCTGAAAGGTTTGGGATATGTGAGTGCTTATCATCAGAAGACTGGAGATGCATTGGGGCAAGAATCAGTCCCAACATATTATCATCATTTTAAGGAGAATGCTCCTTTCTTTATCGATTATGCTTTCACCGATATCCCTATCATGGAATATTGTTTACTTCCGTGGGATAGAGAGCTAAGCGATCATGTAGTGCAGATGATAGAAATATAGTGGGCACCAAGGTGTCAGCAACCTCTGCGCCTTTTTTGTTAACTTCAGATGACAATTTGTTCTACTATAACTTACGAAATAAACAAAAATCCAGTAACAAAATCATTATTATAATCGAAAAAGGGTTCTATAAATGCAAGATTCGCGATAATTTCGTATATTTGCAAAAAAGAAATATAATATGGAATTCTCTTTCATCATAGGAGTAATAGGAACTTGGCTATTAATTGCTATGGCTAAGGGTGCCGAGTGGATAGGTGGATCAGAAAAGAATAGGATGACTGACGAAGAAATCCTAGAGGAGGAAAAGCGTTGTATTCAGGAAAGCCGGAAATGGCTTGAGGAACATATACCAGAGAAATACTAGCTTCTTTGTAGTGGGCGCAAAGGTGTGGGCGCAAAGGTTCCTGACACCTTTGCGCCCTCGAGAAAGACCATCAGAAAAAATAAAAGATATAGAAGACGAATTTGAATGCATACAAAAGTTATCAAATGGAAAAAATAACCAACCACGTTCTTGAGGAACTGAAAAGTTACAAAGACGAGAGTCTGCGAGACTATCAGCAACACAATAAGACAGAAATATATAACAAGTGGGAATTTACCAATACAGTGCTCCTACAGATGCCTACAGGAACTGGTAAAACTCGTCTGTTTGTTTCTATTATCAATGACTTTCAGAACTACGGTAAGGTTCATAATGAAAGAGTCAATATACTCATTATAACTCATAGGAAGGAACTCGTTGATCAAATAACGTGCGAGCTTAGTAATACTGAATATGGTATAAAACCATCACTTATAACGCCTGCAGACAGATACTCTCGCTATCATGCAAAACCTGTATGCGTGGCTTCCATCCAAACGCTTAATCGTAGACTTTACGAATGGAAGGACTATCATTTTGATGTTGTTGTAATAGACGAGGCTCATCATGTTAGGGGTACCACCTATCACAGGGTAATGAAAATGTTATCTGAAAGTAAGTTGTTAGGTGTCACTGCGACCCCCTATAGGTTGAATGAGTATGGCTTAGCACATGAATTTGACGAGTTGATAGTTTCACCACCTGTAAAAAACTTTATTGAAGCAGGCTGGCTCAGTAATTATGTTTATTATTCCATATCCGCCAATAATGAATTATACGAAGGCTTGGACAATATACCTATTAATAGTTATGGAGACTACGAAGAAAGCGGGCTTTGGAAAATCATAGGAAAAGATAAGATTCGCGCTAATATCGTTGGCTCATATTTAAAGTACGCTAAGGGGAAAAAGGGCATAGTATATACCATTAATAATGCACACAATAATCAGTTATGTTATGAATTCCAGAAGTGTGGAATCAGAGCATATGGCATTGACCACCATACAGATCCTTATGTGCGTGCAAACATTGTTAAAAGATTTAGGGCAGGAGAGATTGATATTATATGCAATGTGAATATTTTCACAGAAGGATTCGACTGCCCTGATGTGGAATTTATCCAACTTGCTCGTCCAACCAAATCACTGGGACTATATTTACAACAAGTGGGACGAGGACTTCGTATTGCACCAGGGAAAGAAAAGGTGATTTTTTTAGATAACGTTGGGCTTTATAATCGTTTCGGATTTCCGTCAACAAAACGTAAATGGGGTATGCATTTCGTCGGCAAGGGAGCTACGGAATACGGAATTGATTATGCTAATGAGATAGATAACGCACAACCATTTGAGTTTAATCATCGGAATCCTGATTTATCTGAAGGAAGTGAGGAAGTCAAACTTATAGCAACAACTGGTGTTAATGATATTGTCGAAGAAACAAAAAGAGAATATGTAGAAGAATATTCCAATAGACTGAAAGAAATTGTAAATCGCATTTTTGAAACAAACCAACGTGTCTGTAAAGAATATTTGGATACATATACTGAACCTCATTTCTTTCTTAAATATGAGTACAAGGAAGACCTACTAAATCCTTGTCCTCGGTTTTTGTTAAGTGCAGAAACTGATGATATGAATTATATGATGGAGAAAATAGGAAAAGAATTCAAACCTGTTGTTAAAGCTTTCGAAATAGAATATGAAGATTATAAGGGATGGGACGATTATTGTGAGACAAAACTTCAAATGATTTATTGTCGTTTTATGAAAAAAATTTCAAACGCTAATAAACAAAATATCCAGGAGTTGAATCCATTTACGATTAGTCAGCTCCGCATATTCTTTGATACATATTATGGCTCAAATCATAATATGACCATCAAATTAAATAGATTTAATTATTTGAAATATGATCCTACGTGGGAGTCTTTTAAAGGTGTTAGGGAATTATATAAATATGATATTATAATAAAGGAAAGGGATTCGTATGGATATGAATATGAAAGAACAGAAAGAAAAGATTGATATGTTATTCGCGGTAAATGGGCATCTCAAGATTGGCGTACAAACTGCGAGATGAAAAGATCATAACCGGTGTACAATGCCAGGGTGCTATGGTGCCAGAAACCTCATCGTCCTAAATTAATTACGCATTTGATCAAAAATAGCCCATTTATTTATTATTTAATTCGTTAAAATATTTGTAATATTAAATATGAGCGGATTTCCTTATTTGTGGTTTTTGTTTTATACTGAGATTGGTAGGTTTATTCTTGGTGTATTGATTATTCTCATGATAATTACTATCTTGGGGTGGTGGGTTATTCCCGCTATCCTTGCCCTCATTGCTGCAATAGTTTTCGCTGAAAGTTACGACAGAATAAGAATTAACAAGCCGCTTCTAAAGAGTGCAGAGAAGAAGCAAAATCAGATTATCCAGCAAAATCAAAAGAAAATAGAGACTTATCATCAGCTAAAGAAGGATTTCCCTCAGGCAGTTGGTGATGTGGTATTTAGTGATTCTAAAAAGAGATATAATCTCTATTGGCTGAATATAGGAAAGGGCGAAAAAGGGAAAGATGTTTTTGAGAATAAGCATTTCATAATCAAATTTGGCATAGCAAAGGATTATAGTGGGCTTGTAGTCTCAATTACGAATAATAGCGATAAAGACATGTTTGTGGACTGGCAGTCTTTCCTTATCAATTTCAGTAGAGTTCTTATTGATGGCAACGAGTGTGAAAATTATCCTCATAACAAACCTTTAGCATCTCATGAGACGGCAACACGATTGTTGCAACCCTATAATCCTCGTTTGGATAGGAAATTAACTAATCTGTTCAATCCCAAGGAGATGGTACTTAATGATGTATTATATAGAGTTAGGTTCGATATAAAAGATGGAGAAGGAGAGGTCCGCACATTTGAATTTAAGCTATTTACTCAACACAAAGCTTTCAAACTTGCCGATAATAACGATGAGCTAACATCGTACAGAAAGGCGATAGAAAAAGCCAGGATGCAGTTAAAGATAGGAGGCATACTTTTCGCAGCGGCTTTGTTAATAGCGTTGGGTATTTACTTTTATAATAATAGGTATAAGTTTTCTGTAGCAGATTCGCCACATATAGAATACACAGAGCCAGAGAAGGTTTTTGATAATCAGTATGATCTTAAAGATACTCCATCATCTACTCCCAATACAGAACCTTCCAGACATCCAGATAACATGCGAGGCTTTGATCCAGCATCAGAAGACGATATGCCTGATAACGGCATGACAAGATACATGGAAGTGAATGATGATGAAGGGTGGGATTAAAATTTGGAGGTAAATTATTGAATTGTAAAGAATGAAGTTCTTGCTTTACTTTGAACTTTTCTTTGAAATAATTTGGTAGGTTCACGGAAATTGCTTAATTTTGCAGCGTTAACAATAATAATTCACTTAAATTGTAATGCGTATGAAAGAGCAAAAAGCAAGAAATCGTGTAAAATCGTGCAAAAAGTTTGCAAGTGTCGAATCTTTTATGTACTTTTGCCGATGAGTTCGAGACGTGAACGGGCCAAAGCCCAAAACAGGCAGCAATTAACGCCGAAGACAACAACGGTCCAAATTTCTAAAGAAAAGAATGATTTCCTTTTCGAATTGGGCAAGTATTGTTACGATTTGTCGAAGTTGACATTTGCGGGAGTGGTTTTAGTAGATGCCTTCCATCTCTCAATGGAGAACACTTTGGATCTTGTATCAGGATCAATAGTGATGATAAGTCTCTTGATATTGGGAATGATATTAGTTAAACGAGGAACAAAAAAAGAATAGAAGGATATGACATCGCTGAGCTATTTTTATTTTGCAGTTTTTATAGTGGTGGCAATCGCCATCGTCTACAACTTGTTTGCAATGCATCGTGAGAATAAAGAGGCAAATCTGAAATAAACTCACATGGGGCTTACACTCTGTGAGTCCATCATGCTTCATGCTAAAGAGTGGACGCGAAATATATTAAATATTGTTAAGTCTACGTGGAATGGACGATTATTTCGTAAATTTGCCACGTCATGAGGAATTTCGACTACCTAAAGCAGATACCTGCGCTGAGTGATTTGTATAACTTCTGCCATGCAGCAGAAGAGATGCAGCTATCGGATTATGACAGTTGCGGCTGGAACTGTCGCAAGGCGCTGGAGTGGACCGTAAGGGCTGTGTATAAGCTGAAACACCAGCCTGTAGGCGAACGTGACAATCTCTATACGCTTTCTACAGGAAAGCCCTTTACGGAGCTTATCGCTGATGACGACAAGCTCATGATGGCTGTTCACTATATCCGCAAGGTGGGAAATGTGGCGGTGCATCAGGGCGGTATCACACAGAGAGAAGCCTATTTCTGTCTGCTGAACACATACAACGTGGTGGGTGGTGTGCTCTTGAGCTTAGGTGTGCTCGAAACGTTGGCACCTTTTAGCAAGGATCTTATTCCTGCCAAGCCACAGCCGCACGTGGCCACCTCTGACACCGTTCCCGAGGCTCCGAAGACGTTTGTGGATGCTGTGCCGGAAGAGAACGTGAAGAAGCCCGTGAAAGCGGAGATGCCTGAGGACATCTCTGAAGCAGAGACGCGTAAGGAGTTTATCGATCTGATGTTGAGAGAGGCTGGATGGAAAGTGGTGGAGGTGGAGAATTCGCCCATGGCCTGCATGGCTGGCATCGAGATCTATGTGGAAGGTATGCCAAACAACAAGCAGGAGGGCTATTGCGACTACGTGCTTTACGGCAAGGACTGCAAGCCGCTGGCTGTGGTAGAGGCCAAGCGTGCAAGCGTGGAGCCCGAGAAGGGCAAGCATCAGGCAGAGCTATATGCTGACTGTCTGGAAAAGAAATACGGGCAGCGACCTGTCGTCTATTATACCAACGGATTCCGCACGATGATCATCGACGGTCTGGGATATCCGCCACGACAGGTGATGGGATTCCATACGCTCGACGACCTCGAACTGATGATATCGAGAAGGGGTAGGGGCAAGATGACGGATCTGGCCATACGCGACGAAATCACTAACCGTAACTATCAGAAGATGGCCATACGAAGCATCTGCGACCATCTGAACCTGATGCACCGCCACGGACTGATCGTGATGGCGACGGGTACGGGAAAGACGCGCGTGGCTATCTCGCTCTGCGAGGTGCTGTTGCGTAACAAATGGGTGAAGAATATTCTCTTCCTGGCAGACAGAACGGCACTCGTTCACCAGGCTTGCGAGAACTTCACAGAACTGCTGCCTGACTACACCACCTGTATACTGACTGGTGCAAAGAATGAAGAAAAGGGCGCCAGACTGATGTTCAGCACCTATCAGACGATGATCAACTATATCGATGCCGAAGACAAGGAGTTCTCTGTGGGCAGATTCGATCTCATCATCCTCGACGAGGCGCATCGCAGCATCTTCGGGAAGTATACGGCTATCTTTGACTACTTTGACAGTTTCCTCGTGGGACTGACGGCTACGCCGCGCGACGAAGTGGAGCGAAGCACCTTCGAACTGTTCCACCTCGACGGAGAGCCTAACTTCGAGTACTCGATGGCTGAGGCCGTCAAAGACGGCTATCTGGTGGACTATAACCCCATCTCGCGCACTACCAAGCGACTGCGCAACGGGATAGAGTATGACTCGCTGACAGAAGAGGAAAAGGCTCAGCTCGACGCTGCATGGGCTTACGAGCAGGCTAAGGCGCTGGAGAGAGGCGAAGTGAAGCCGCTGACACCGAGAGACATCGAAAAGAAGGAGCTCTTCGACTACATATATAATAAAGGTACGGTAGACATCGTGCTACAGGACCTGATGAAAAGTGGTCTGAAGGTGGAGAACGGTGAGAAGCTGGGCAAGACCATCATCTTCGCCTATAATCACGACCACGCACAGATGATCGTCGACAGATTCTATGAGCTGTATCCGAGCTTCGACGCGAAGTTCTGCCAGCTGGTGGACTATTCGGTGAACTATTCCCAGGATATCATCAACAACTTCAAGGTGCGTGAGAACATGCCCCAGATAGCGGTGTCGGTGGATATGCTCGACACTGGCGTGGACGTGCCGGACATCCTGAACCTCGTATTCTTCAAGCCTGTATACAGCAGCATCAAGTATATACAGATGGTGGGACGCGGTACCAGACTCTGCAAGGAGATATTTGCCGACGGCAGCGACAAGCAGGAGTTCTACATCTTCGACTGGTGCGAGAACTTCGAATTCTTCAAGGACAACAAGCAGGGAAGGAAGCCCGTAGAGTCGATGTCGGTGACGGAGCGTATCTTCGGACTCGAGGCCGACATCATCGTCGTGCTGCAGCATGAGCGCTATCAGCACGGATTTACCAGAGAATACTGTGAACAGCTGAAGGATAAGCTGGCGGCACAGTTGAACGAACTGAATGAGCTGCACGCCTCTGTAAGAAGAGAGTGGGAGACGGTGAGGAAATATAAGCGGCCTGAAACGTGGGGCTATATCTCGGCCATCGACGCACTGGAACTGAAAAAGAAGATTGCACCGCTCATCGTCAGCGAGAAGGATGATAACGGCGGGAAGATGCTCGACGCGCTGATGCTGAACATAGAGCTGTCGAAACTGGTACCTGACGTGGTGAGCACGCGCAGCAAGAACAAGGTGATCAGGATAGCCCAGCTGCTGAAAGCCAAGGAGGGAATGCCCGCCGTGAAAGAGCGTATAGACGCTATAGAACTCGCCATGAACCCAAATTTCTGGAAGGGGGCGACGATAGAGAACCTGGAGTATGTGCGCACTGCTCTCAGGGAACTTATATACATCATACTGGGCTCGAAACATGAGAAATTCTTCATCAGCATATCTGACACGATGGAGGAGAAAGAGAGCGAGAAGCCAGAGATGCTCACCGACTATCGCACGCGAATCATCGACTATCTCAACGAGCATCGCGACAGTGCCGTGCTTCAGAAGATTTTCCGATTGGAAAAACTGACTGTCGACGATATCAAACAGCTGGAGGATATCTGCTGGAGAGAGCTGGGCTCGAAAGAGGAATACGAGGAGTATGTGAACAAGGGCGACTTGCTCTGTGGCGACAAGGTGGCTATCTTCATCCGCTCTATCATCGGTGTAGACAGGAAGATCGCCAAGGAGAGATTCTCAAAGTTCCTGAGTGATAACGTGCTTAATTCACTGCAGGAGGAATTCATCAATCAGATTATTGGCTACGTCTGCGAGAATGGTGATATTACGCCTATGACCATTATTACAGACGACAGCTTCTATGGCATCGGTGATGCTTTCGGGGCTAACATGTTGAGTATCAAGAACTATGTGGAAGAACTCCACGGGCTGGTGGTTTAGTGCCCCTGTGTGCTGGGGTCAGGCCCCGAAGTAAAGTGATTGCTGGGGTGGTTGCTGGGGTCAGGCCCCAAAGTAAAGTCGCAAGCGACTGTACTTTGGCGCCAGACCCGAGGCCTGCGGGTTCCACTTCGGGGGCAGAGCTGGGGGCGGCGTGTGTGCTGGGGCCTGCGGGGTTCACTTGGGGGGTAGAGCCTGGGAAAGAGGATTCAGTTCTTTTTCTGTAGTTTGGCGAGGCGGCGGCGGGCGTCGTTGGCGTCGGGATAGAGTTCGAGGGCTTTCTCGTAGTTGCGGATGGCGGCATCGTTCATGTGCTCGTGCTCGCACTCACGGCCCAGAATGGTGTACTCGGCGGCAAGGCGTTTGAGAAGTTCGTTCTTCTGAGCAAGTTCTGATTTCAAAGTGTCAATTTCTTTGGTGTATTTTTCCTTCATGCGATCCATCTCATGACGCTGGCGGTTGATGATGCCCAGCTTCGTGCGGATGTAACGCTGGATGTGGGGCTTCTCGATGTCGTAGCGCAGATGGATGGCGGTGAGGAAGTGGCTGAGGAACTCGGTGAAGTCGCCCTTGTCGAAAGCTCTGATGGCATCGCGGTATTCGCGGTCTGCCTTGCCTTCTTCGAGGGCCTGATTGATGAGGCGCTGGTCGTTGTAGCGGTTGGCAAACTGCACAACCTCTGCACGGACGAAGATGTCGCTCTGACGGAGGGGTGCCTTGAGGGTGATGCCCTGCAGCGAGGTGCAGCGCGAGAGGGCTACGTAGGTCTGACCGCCAGCGAAGGCTCCGCCGCCTCCGAAATCGATCTGTACTTGCGAGAACGTGAGTCCCTGGCTCTTGTGGACGGTGATGGCCCATGCCAGTCTGACGGGGAACTGTGTGTAGGTGCCCAGCAGCTCTTCCTCGATCTTCTGTTCCTTCTCGTTGAAAGTGTAGCGCATGTTCTCCCACACTTCGCGCTCTACGTCGTGCTCGACGCCTTCCTCGGTGATGATGCCTATCACGCCTTCTTCCTCGTCGATGTAGTCGATGACGCCCAGTGTGCCGTTCACCCAGCGCTTGTCTTTGTCGTTCTTGATGAAGATAACCTGTGCGCCTGGCTTCAGCTGTAGTTCCATCGGCGTGGGCAGCGAGGTTTCGGGGAAGTCGCCCTTGATGGTGCCGATGAAGACGGAAGGGTTGCCGTCGAGGGCTGCGAGTTGCTGCTCGTTGGTGTAGTCGACAATGTCGCGGCGCGTGGCGAGAGTGATGGTTAACGGTTGCTCTTGTGGAATGTGGAATGAGGAATGTGGAATGAGATTACCTTGGAGGGAAGAGCTCGAAACGACTCTTGAATTGAGGGCTGCGAGATCGGCGGTGGTGGCGGTGTTGTTGCGGATGCGGTCGAGGATGGAGATGAACTTGTCGTCAGTCTGACGGTAGACTTTACGGAGCTCGATGGATACGATGGGCATCTGCTGCCACACCTTCGCGTTGAAGAAATAGGAGCTGGGGTAGAAGGGCTGCAGCAGTTGGCGGTCTTCGTCCTTGAGCACGGGTTCGAGCTGGTAGATGTCGCCCACGAGTAGCAGTTGCTTGCCGCCGAAGGGCTCGGGGTTGCGGGTGTAGATGCGCAGCACTTTGTCGATGAAGTCGATGATGTCTGCGCGTACCATCGAGATCTCGTCGATGATGATGAGTTCGACCTCTCGGATGAGTTTGCGCTGAGCGCCCGTGTATTTGAGAGTCTCCTTGATATGTCGGTAGCTGTAGCGCGAGTCGTTGGGGAGCAGGGGGTGGAAGGGCAGTCGGAAGAAGCTGTGGAGGGTGGAGCCTCCGGCGTTGATGGCGGCGATGCCAGTGGGCGCGAGGATCACGTGTTTCTTCTTCGTGTGGCTGGCGACGTAGCGCAGGAACGTAGACTTACCCGTCCCTGCCTTTCCCGTAAGAAAGAGCGAGCGACGGGTATAGTTGATGATCTGGAGGGCATCTTGCCACTCCTTGTTATCGAGATCGAGTTCCATTAATCTTCCTTCGTGGCGTCGGCGTTGTGCTGTGGTGTTTGTGTGTTGTCGGCGTTGTCGGGCTCTGGATTCTTTGCGGGGCGCTGCAGCGGGTTGCCGAAGTCGTCGTAGAAGATGGCTTCGTCGTCGACATCCACAGCGAGTGAGTCGACCCCGATGGAGTCGGAGTCAGCAGGTGCCTTGAAGTAGCCTCCGCAGTCGTACATGTCGCTGGTGAGGTCAGACTGGCGTGGCGGTGCGAACTTCGTGCGGTATTTCTTGAAGGCAGGGTCGTTGAGCACTGATCCGAGGAAGTAGCCACAGATGGGGAGTGCCGTGCGGTTACCCTGTCCGAGCATACCTGTGCGGAAGTGGATGGAGCGGTATTCGCCTCCTACCCATGCGCCTACTACGAGACGTGGTGTGACGCCGATGAACCAGGCATCGGAGTGATTGTTCGACGTGCCAGTCTTGCCTCCGAAGTCGGTGTCGGCAGCCTTGTCGTAGCCCACGAAGCCCATCAGGCGGGAGCTGGTGCCGCTCATGCCGCCCTTGAGCAGCTGCTGTACAAGGAAGGCAGAGCGATAGGGGATGGCTGGCTTGGCCTCTGTCGGTGCCTCGAAGATGACGTTGCCGTCGCGGTCTTCAATCTTAGCCACGAGCACTGGGTCTATCTGTCCGCCGTCGTTCACTGGTGTACAGTAGGCATCGACCATTTCGAGCAGGTTGACGTCGCTGGCACCGAGGGTGAGCGACGGGGTGGGGTCGAGCTTCGACTTGATACCCATCTTGTGGGCAGTATTCACGATGTTGTCGATGCCGCACTCCTGTCCCAGACGGACGGCTACGGAGTTGATACTCATGGCGAAGGCCTGCTTCAGGGAGATGTTCGCACCAGAGAAGTGGCCGTCGGCATTGGTGGGTGCCCAGGTGACCTCCTTGCCGTGATCTAGCACCTTCATCGAGAAGAATTCATCCTTGCGGTAGTCGCAAGGGGTGATGCCCTGATTCATGGCTTCGGTGTAGACGAAGAGCTTGAAGGTGGAGCCAGGCTGGCGCATGGCGGTCACCTTGTCGTACTTCCACGAGTGGAAATCGATGTCGCCTACCCAGGCCTTCACATGGCCTGTCTGTGGCTCCATCGCCACGAAGCCGCAGTGCATGAAGTGCACCATGTAGCGGATGGAGTCCATCGTGGAGAGCTCTTTCTCCACACGGCCTTGCTCATAGTCGAACACCTTTACCTTGTGGGGCAGGTTCAGATAGTAGTTGATGGAGTCTTCGTTGCCGTTGTATTTCTTGGAGAGGTATTTGTAGACGGGCTGTCGCTTGGCGATGTCCTCGATGAAGTTCTTGATCTCCACGTGTCGCTCGTCTTGCCAGGGGTTCGTGCTGCCCCAGTGCTGGTTGAAGGTCTGCTGCACCTGCTTCATCTGCTTGAAGGCAGCCTCTTCGGCATATTTCTGCATGCGAGAGTCGATGGTGGTGTAGATCTTCAGTCCTTCGGTATAGAGGGCGTTACGATTGTCGAAGTAGTCCTTGCACCAGTCCTTCAGATAGTCGGCCACTGCCTCGCGGAAGTAGTTGGCATCGCCGTCGTAGGCTGACTCCACGCTGTAGTCGAGCTTGATTTCGCGCTGTTTCAGCGAGTCGCACTCAGCCTCGCTGAGATCGCCGTGCTGCTTCATGAGGTCGAGCACGATGTTACGGCGCCTGAGGGCGTTGTCGGGATTGATGAGGGGATTATAATAGGTGGTGGCCTTGAGCATACCCACGAGGATGGCAGCGTTCTCAGGTGTCAGATCCTTGGGGGCACAGCCGAAGTAGGTCTTGCAGGCAGTCTTGATGCCGAAGGCATTCGATCCGAAGTCAACGGTGTTGGCATACTGCGTGAGGATCTCGTTCTTGGTAAAGAAGAACTCGAGCTTGTAGGCGGTGATCCACTCCTTGCTCTTCATGATGAGCATCTTGAGTCCCGGGATGTTGCCCAATAGGCCAGTGGAGTATTCGGAACGTGTGCGGAAGAGGTTCTTGGCGAGCTGCTGGGTGATGGTCGAAGCGCCGCGTGCATCGCGGTGGAGGATGTACTCCTTGGCCACAGCAGCAAAGGCGCTGTAGTCGATGCCGTGATGATGGTAGAAATGTTCGTCCTCGGTGTCGATGAGGGCTTTCCAGAACACGGGGTTCACCTCTTCGTAAGTGACGGGTGTGCGGTTCTCGCTGAAGAACTTGCCTATCAGTTTGCCGTCGGCGCTGTAGATCATCGAGGCAGCAGCAGGGCGCTTGTTCTTGATGGTCGACATGGAAGGCGACTTGCCGAAGAGCCAGAGGAAGTTGATGTCGACGGCTCCGAGGTAGAGGAAGAATGCCACTACCAGCGAGGCGATGGCCGCCAGCGTCTTGACATACCAGGGGCGCCCCTTGTAGAGGCTCTTATACCAAGTCCATATACGTTTGAGAATTTTCATGATTTACTGATTTTTAGTTTGTTGCTCGATATAACTGATTATTTCTTCTTTGTCGTCGGGATGGAACCAGCGGATCTGCTCGTCTTTCTTATACCACGTCAGCTGTTTGCGGGCATAGCGGCGGGTGTTGCCCTTGATGCGCTCTACAGCCTCGTGGAGCGTCCACTTGCCTTTCATGTATTCGAACATCTCCTTGTATCCCACGGTGTTGAGGGCATTCAGCTCTCGCTTCGGATACATCTGCTGCGCCTCTTCAAGCAGTCCTTCCTTCATCATCTTGTCCACACGGCGGTTGATGCGCTTGTAGAGTTCTTCGCGGGGGCGTGTGAGTCCTATCTTAATGATGCGGAAGGGGCGGGCTTTCTTCTCCTGTTTGCGGAAGGAGGAGTAGGGCTTGCCTGTCATCACACAAATCTCGAGGGCATGCACCACGCGACGGGGATTCTGCTTGTCGACAATCTCGTAGTATTCAGGGTCGCGCTGGCGGAGCTCTTCGCAGAGGCTTCCGAGTCCTTCCATCAGCAGGCGCTTCTTCAGCGTGTTGCGCGTCTCGTCGTCGACGGTAGGAATGTCGTCGATGCCATTGCAGACGGCGTCAATATACATCATGCTGCCACCTGAGAGCAGGGCATAGTCGCTGGTCTTGAAGAGCTCGTCGAGCAGCTTGAGCACCTGCTGCTCATATAGTGAGGCGCTATAGTAGTCGTCCATGCCCAACGTGCCGACGAAGTAGTGCTTGACTTCACTCATCTGCTTGTTGGACGGGCGGGCCGTGCCGATTTTCAGTTCCCTGTAGATCTGTCGGGAGTCAGCGTTGATGATGGGTATATTGAAATGCTTGGCAATATCCATGCACAATGCCGTCTTTCCGACTGCAGTAGGCCCCGTGATGACTATCAGTGTCTTTTCCAAATGAATCGATTATCGGATGACGCCGCGCTTGGAATTCTCGATGAACGAACAGATGTACTCCACCTCCTTGCTGTCGGGGAACTGTTCGCGAGCCATAGCGACACCGTCTTTCAATACACCTTGTGAATAGATGATGCGGTAAGCCTCGTGGATGGCCTCGATGGTCTCGCGTGGGAAGCCGCGACGGCGGAGGCCTACGAGATTCACACCAGCATAGCGCACCGGCTCCTTGCCAGCGATGACATAGGGCGGGATATCCTGGCTGGTGCGCGAGCCACCCTGGAACATGATATAGCTGCCCACCTTGCAGAACTGGTGGAAGAGGCAGGTGGCGGAGATGATGGCGTAGTCGTCGACCTCGACTTCGCCGGCAAACTTCGTGGAGTTGCCGATGATGCAGCCGTTGCCTATCACGCAGTCGTGAGCCACGTGCATGTTCTCCATCAGCAGATTGCCGTTACCCACTACCGTCTTACCTTTCGAGGCGGTTCCACGGCTGATGGTCACATTCTCGCGGATGGAGTTGTTGTCGCCAATGACGCAGATGGTATCCTCGCCCTTGAACTTCAGATCCTGAGGCTTGGTGGAGATGCTGGCGCCAGGGAAGATCTCGTTGCCGCTGCCAATACGTGCGCCGTAATGGATGGTGACATTGTTGAGAAACTTGTTGTTGTTGCCAATCTCCACATTCTTGTCGATGACGCAGAATGGGCCGATGATATTGCCGTCGCCCAGTTTTGCCTCAGGGTCTACAACTGCTAAGGGGTGTATCTGATTTGCCATGTTCCTATTTATTCTTTACGATTTGCGCTGTGAATGAGGCCTCGGCTACGATGCGATCGCCCACGAAGATATAGCCTTTCATCGAAGAGATACCGTGACGAACGGGTGCCAGCAGCTCAACCTTGAAAATCAGCGTATCGCCAGGTACAACCTTCTGACGGAACTTCACGGCGTCGATCTTCATGAAATAGGTAGACCAGCGCTCGGGCTCCTCGAGGGTGTTGAGAACCAAGAGACCACCGCACTGGGCCATTGCCTCGATCTGCAGAACGCCAGGCATCACAGGCTCCTGTGGGAAGTGTCCCTGGAAGAAAGGCTCGTTCGACGTGATGTTCTTCACACCCACGATAGTTGTGGCTCCCAGTTCGATCACCTTGTCGACCAGCTGCATAGGATAGCGGTGGGGCAGGAGTTCGCGGATGCGGTTCACATCCATGATTGGCTCCTCATTGGGATCGTAGATAGGTGCCTGCACCTCGTGCTGGCGGATCTCCTTACGCATCTGGCGGGCAAACTTGTTATTGATGGTGTGGCCTGGGCGAGTGGCGATGATACGACCCTTGATGGGCTTACCGATGAGTGCCATATCGCCGATCACATCGAGCAGCTTGTGGCGGGTACACTCGTTCTCCCACTGCAAGGGCTTGTGCTGGATATAGCCGAGGTCGGTGGCATCGCGATGCTCCACATGGAGCATATCAGCCAGCATGTCGAGGCGCTCCTGAGTGGTCTGGCGCTCGTAGATCACGATGGCATTGTCGAGGTCGCCGCCCTTGATGAGGTCTGCCTGCAGCAGCGGCTCGATGTCGCGAACGAAGACAAACGTACGTGCGCTGGCAATCTCGGAGGTGTAATCCTCAGGCTTGTCGAGTGTGGCAAACTGGCTGTTGATGAACTTCGACTCAAAGGAGCACATCGCCGTCAGCGAGAAAGCCTCGTCGGGGAGGATCGTGATGCATGAGCCTGTCTTCTCATCCTTCACCTCAATCTTCTTGCGGATGATGTAGTAGTCCTTCGGAGCGTTCTGCTCTTCGATGCCCACCTCCTTGATCTTCTCAACATACTTGATGGCAGAGCCGTCGAGGATGGGGAACTCAGGACCATTGACCTGAATCATACAGTTGTCGATGCCCAGTGCATAGAGGGCTGAGAGTCCGTGCTCAACGGTAGAGATACGTGCATCGCCCTTGCCAAGCACGGTACCACGCTGTGTGTCGACGACGTTCTCAGCAATCGCATCGATGACGGGCTGTCCGTCGAGGTCGATACGCTGAATCTTATAACCCGTATTCTCTGGGGCAGGATTAAATGTTACAGTCAGGTTCAAACCTGTATGCAGTCCTTTTCCGAAAAGTGAAAAGCTGCCTTTTAATGTCTTCTGTTTCATCTTGATATTTGACAATTTGACTATTTTACGATTTGATCATTTAGTTCTTGGGCTCAACCATCTCCTTCAGCTTGTCGATTTCACGCTGCAGCTGGGCTATCTGGCGATACATATCAGGCAGTTTGGCATCGATGGCCCTTGCCTTGAAGAACATCTTCGGGTTAGTGGCAGGAGAACCTATGAGCTGCTCACCGTCGCCCTTGGTATCGCCGATGACACCGCACTGGGCACCAACGAACGTCTTGTCCTTCACATGAATGTGACCAGCAAAGCCTGCCTGACCACCCACCATACACCATGCGCCGATCTTCGTAGACCCTGCCATACCAGCCTGTGCTGACATCACGGTGTTCTCGCCGATTTCGCAGTTGTGGGCTACCTGGATCAGATTGTCGAGTTTCACACCTTTGTGAATGACGGTCTGACCCATCGTAGAACGGTCGATACAGGTGTTGGCACCTATCTCTACGTCGTCTTCAATCACCACGATGCCAATCTGTGGGATCTTGTCGTATCCGCCTGTATTCGGTGCAAAGCCAAAGCCATCGGCACCAATGACGCTACCAGCATGGATTGTCACATTATTTCCTAATTGGCATCCTTGGTAGACGGTCACGTTGGGATAGAGCGTACATCTTTCACCTATGGTGACGCCGTCGCCGATGACGGTATGGGGATATATCTGGGCTCCCTTTCCAATGACAGCTCCGTCGCCGATATAGGCGAAGGCACCTACATAGACATCTTCGCCGATCTGCGCCTTCGGGGAAATGAAAGCCAGCGTGTCGATACCTTTCTTTGCAGGTTTCATCGAATCGTAGAACTGGAGGAGCTTGGCAACGCACTCATAGGCGTTCTCCACGCGGATAAGTGTCGTGCTGACGGGCTTTTCCAGCTCGACATCCTCGTTGATGAGGACGACGCTCGACTTGGTGTCATAAATGTAATGGGTGTATTTGGGATTCGACAGGAAGGATAATGCGCCAGGCACTCCTTCTTCGATTTTGGCGAAGGTGCTAACGACTGTATTTTCATCGCCTTCCACTCTTCCCTGAATCAATTCTGCAATCTGTTTTGCTGTAAATTCCATATCTTGGGGCTCTATTTTTACAATAATGCTGCAAAGGTAGCAAAAATTATTCTAATCTTTGATAACAAAGATAATATTTTCTTATTTTTTTAGAAAGTAATTGAACATTTAGCAATTCGGAAGCTTCTGAAATATCCTTGATTTCTCCGTTTTTGTAAAGTATTGCGATACTATCGTCATCCACATTGTACATGTCTTTCTGAATGGTGTTCAGGCTCATCAGATAGTGGGCTTCTTCGATGGGAATATCCAACTTCTGAGCGATTTCCTGCTGCAGTCCGTCGATACGTTCCTGTGGGATAGGCTCCTCGTGAACTTCCACCTTGAATATCTTGCGATCGAGCATATCGGTGGCCAGAATCGACAGGATCTTGTCATCGTCGTGCTTCCAGGCTTTCATGGCACTCCAGATGTCGGAATCGTCGAGTTCCTCATAGTAGGAAAGCGCTTCCGGGTGGGTGTTGAACCATTCGGCATCGACATCGTTGGAGAGGAAATAATGGAGGGCGGGAGAGGCGAATACATCGTGCCCTTTACGCACAAGTTCCTTGGCTCTGTTAAGCAGATTGACCAATACCTTCTCGTAGGCCACACACGTGCGATGCAAATATACCTGCCAGTACATCAGACGGCGCGTGGTTAGGTAGTTCTCAAGCGAATAGATGCCTTTCTGCTCTACTACAAGAGAATCGTCTATCACATTGAGCATCTTGATGATACGTGCACTTCCAATATTTCCTTCGGTAACGCCTGTATAGAAGGAGTCGCGTCGCAGATAATCAAGTCGGTCCATATCGAGCTGACTGGAAATCAACTGATGGAGGAAGTTCTTCGGATAGTCGCCCTTGAAGATAGAGATGGCCAGATTCAGTTGTCCGTTCAGGCTCTTGTTGATCTCCTCCATCATCATCAGTGAAATCTCTTCGTGGGAGATGCCGTGGATGAGTGTGTTCTCGAGTACATGGGAGAACGGTCCGTGCCCGATGTCGTGCATCAGAATGGCAGCCTGCACGGCTTCAGCTTCGGATTCGAAGATGAAGATGCCTTTCTGCTGAAGGTTCAGAATGGCCTCACTCATCAGATGGAAGGCTCCCAGTGAATGCTGAAACCTCGTGTGTCGTGCACCAGGATAAACGACTGAGGCGAGTCCCAACTGGTTGATGCGGTTCAGTCGTTGGAAAAGGGGATGCTCAACGACGTTATAGAGCAGTCCTTTGGGTATCTTGATGAACCCGAATACCGGGTCGTTGATAATCTTGGCGTCGTTCATGAATGGACAGTTTTTGACAGTTTGACAATCATATTTTGTTATTTAGGGTGCAAAGTTACTACAAAATTCCTGTTTTTCCAAAAAAATACCTATCTTTGCATGCACAAATCAAAAAGAGAAAGAAACGAAGATGAAGAAAATGTTGCTGATTGTCCCCTTGTTGCTGCTATGCTCGTCAGTATTCGCACAATCGCAGAAAGGGAACTTACAGAAAGGTGATTATGGCTATCTGTATTGTCACATGAATGATCGTGGACGTGCATGGACGGCTTATGCGCTGAGTCGTGATGGTTTTCATTATCATGACCTGCTCCAAGGCGATTCAGTGTTCAGCGATGCAGAAGTGGCTCGCATAGAGGGTGCTACCCGCGATGCCTATATCTGTCGTAAACATGACGGCTCAGGGTATCTGATGGTCTGCACGGATATGAATGTCGGTGCCAAAGAACGTCTGGGGAAGGTGGAGACTTGGGATAACTACGGTATAGATCTACTGACGAGTGATGACTTGATCAATTGGCAATCAGTGACCTTCGATTATCGTAAGGGAAAGGAAATCTTCTCTGATCCTCAGTCGGAGAGTGTCTATCAGAACTGGGCTACCATCAACCGCGTGTGGGCTCCACAGATCGTATGGGATGCCGATTTCGTATGGCCTGATGGGAAGAAGGGGGGCTATATGGTCTATTACTCTATGTGGAATCGCGGTGAGGAGGCCTATGATCGTATGTACTATTCGTATGCCGACGAGCATTTTACCACATTGACGCAGCCTCGACTGCTTTTCGACTGGGGCTATGCCACTATCGACGCAGATATCAACTGGGTACCTGCTGATCACATGTGGCACATGATGATTAAGAAAGAAGGGGGAAAGCCCGGGCTCTTTACTGCCACAGCACCCACACTGACAGGTCCTTGGAGCGAACCCGTGGAGGACGACTATGTAGACTTTGAGGGTAATAAGAAATGTGAAGGTGTGAGTGCTTTCCAGTTGGCAGGAGATTCGACTTGGGTTATCGGCTATATCGAATATTCGTCAAAGCCCAAGAACTATCGTCTCTGTCTGGCTGACCAGAACATGCGCAACTTCCATTCTCCCAGAAATATAGAGGGCGTAGACCGTCCACAGCATGGCTCTTTCCTCCGATTGACGAAAGAGGAATATGACCGCCTTCAGAAGTGGAGTGATGAGCAATCAGGGATTAGCCAGTAAACGGAGTTTCTCCCTATCAAGAATGGTAATGGTTTTTCCGCGCATCTTGATTGCTCCGCCCCTGGCAAATTCGCCCAGTACGCGCTGAAGTGAGTACTTCTGGATTGCAAACATGTTGGCTATCTCCTGACGTGACACTTCGAACGTGATGGTATCAGAATTACGTCGTTTTGTGACTTCTTCGAGATAGTTTGCCACCTTCTCCCTGACGGTAAAGAGTGTCAGCTGTTTGACCATCTTAGCCAGCGTAATAGCCACTGAAGATAAGAGCTTGATGAAGTTCATCTGGATTCTATGGTCCAAGTTGAACAGCTTCAGCAGTGAGTTGGGGGTTATGCGAAGCAAGGTAGTTGGTCTGACAGCTTCAATGGTGACTTGTAAAGGCATCTTGTCGTAGAAGATCTGGGCTGGAGTGGATAGTCTGCCCACCATATAAGAGCCGATTTTCACACATCGTCCTGATCCTCTATCCATCTTAACAGATAATTCTCCGCTGATAACGATATCAGCAAAAGAGTTGTGCTCACCAGTAGAGACATAAATGTCTTTCTTGTTGTATTTCAAAAGGCTGTAATTTACCTCAGACATCACTTGTTCGATCTCTGTTTCTGATAGATCATCGAAAAGTGAACATGCCTTGAGGGCTTTTATGATATTCTTATCCATGGTTATTAAATAAAACCTATTTTAGCTAATTCTGTTGCCATTTCTATTTGCAGGTCTTTGGCTTTTTGGGCTGCTACTTCTGCGAAGTCCTCTCCGTTCGATGCATAGATGATGCCGCGTGAGGAGTTAACCAGCAGGCCGCAGTCTTTGGTGATGCCGTATTTGCAGACCTCCTGCAGACTGCCACCTTGAGCGCCGACACCAGGAACCAGGAGGAAATGATTGGGAACTATCTTGCGGATGTCCTCGAACATCTGACCTTGTGTCGCACCAACAACGTACATCATATTCTCTTCGTTCCCCCATTGCTGGCTGGTCTTCAGGACTTTTTCAAAGAGGCGCTCTCCTTGAGCATCTTCTGTCAGTTGGAAATCGTGTGAGCCTTTGTTGCTGGTAAGTGCCAGCAGTATCACCCATTTTCCATCATACCCGAGGAAAGGTGTTACCGAGTCTTCGCCCATATAAGGGGCGACAGTCAGAGCATCGACGTCATAGGTCTCAAAGAAGGTCTTGGCGTACATCTTTGAAGTGTTGCCGATATCACCACGCTTGGCATCAGCGATGATGAAGTGATCAGGATACTCCTCCTTCAGGTAGTCGATAGTGGCTTCGAAAGCCATCAGACCGTCCACTCCGTATGCCTCATAGAAGGCCAGATTAGGTTTGTAGGCCACACAATAGGGGGCTGTGGCGTCGATGATGAGTGCATTGAATTCGCAGAGGGCTCTAAAGATATAGTCTTCGCCGTCGTGACTCTTTGCCTCGTCGATGATACACTGGGGTATCTTGTTGATATCCGTATCGAGTCCCACGCAGAGGAAACTCTGCTTCTCCTTAATCTGCTGTATTAATTCTTTCCTGTCCATTTCAATATCTGATTAATTATTAAGTAGGTTCTTCATAGTTCCGTTTCTTTCATGCGCTCAGCATTCTCGGCTACGGTGAGTGCATCGATCATCGCCTGAATGTCGCCTCCTAGGAATCCTTGCAGATCGTGCGTGGTATAGCCGATGCGGTGGTCAGTTACACGGCCTTGAGGGAAGTTGTAGGTGCGTATTTTTGCCGAGCGGTCGCCTGTAGATACGAGACTTTTACGGCGGCTGGCAATATCGTCCATATACTTCTGGTGTTCCTTATCATATATAAAGGTATAGAGGCGCGAGAGGGCGCGCTCCTTGTTCTTGGGCTGGTCACGGGTTTCCGTACACTCGATGAGGATTTCCTCAGTCTCACCCGTATTGGGGTTCTTCCACATATAGCGCAGGCGCACACCCGATTCCACCTTGTTCACATTCTGACCTCCAGCACCTGAACTTCGGAAAGTATCCCACTTGATTTCGCCTTCGTTGACATGCACTTCGAACTTATCAGCCTCAGGCAGTACGGCAACCGTTGCTGCAGAGGTATGCATGCGGCCTTGGGTCTCAGTGGCAGGCACTCGTTGTACACGATGCACACCCGATTCGTATTTCAAGGTGCCATAGACGTCAGCACCTGATACGGCGAAGTCAATCTCCTTATAACCGCCCACGGCTCCTTCCGAGACACTGGTAATCGAGAGTTGCCAACCTTTGGAATCGCAATAACTCTTATACATCTTAAAGAGGTCACCGGCAAAGAGGCATGCCTCGTCGCCACCTGTTCCTGCACGGATCTCCATCTGCACGTTCTTAGCGTCTTCGGGGTCTTTGGGAATAAGGGCAATCTTGATTTCCTCTTCAAGTTTTGGCTGTAGTTCCTCGTTGGCAGCCAGTTCCTCGCGTGCCATCTCCTTCATCTCGGGATCATCCTCATTGGCCAGGATATCCTTAGCCTCTTTGATACTGTTCAGACAGGCGATGTAACGCTTGCGGGCATCCATAATGTCACCCAGGTCCTTGTATTCCTTGGTGAGTTTCACAAAGCGGTTCTGATCGGCAATCACATCGGGGTCGGTAATCAGGGTTGATACCTCCTCAAAGCGAGCCTCCAGTCCGTCGAGTTTCTGTAATATGCTGTTATTCTCCATAATTGAATTCTCCAAATTCTGATTTGATGGTAAGGCTCTTCTTGCCTTCCTCGATATGGCCTACAATCTGAGCGTCGATATTGAAGCTCTTCGAGATTGCCATAACCTTTTCTGCTACTTCAGGACGTACGTAGATCTCCATACGATGACCCATGTTGAACACCTGATACATCTCTTTCCAGTCAGTACCAGAGCACTCATGGATAGCACGGAAGAGTGGGGGAACGGGGAACATGTTATCTTTCACTACCTTGCAATTGTCGCTGACGAAGTGGAGCACTTTCGTCTGGGCACCACCTGTGCAGTGTACCATTCCGTGAATCTCCGGACGTAGCTCGTCGAGTAGTTTCTTGATCACAGGAGCATAGGTGCGGGTAGGAGAGAGAACCAGCTGACCAGCATCTACAGGTGAGCCCTCAACACTGTCTGTCAGCTTATACTTTCCGCTGTAGACCAACTCATCGGGTACAGCGTGATCGTAGCTCTCAGGATAATTCTCTGCCAGATACTTGGCAAACACATCGTGACGGGCTGAAGTGAGGCCATTGGAACCCATACCGCCGTTGTAGCGCTTCTCATAGGTTGCCTGTCCTGTCGATGACAAACCAACAATCACGTCGCCTGGACGAATGTTGGCATTATCGATCACATCACTGCGCTTCATGCGGCATGTCACTGTCGAATCCACAATGATGGTTCTTACGAGGTCGCCAACGTCGGCAGTCTCACCACCTGTAGGATATATGCCTATGCCCATCTCACGGAGTTCAGCCAGCAGTTCGTCGGTACCATTGATGATGGCAGAGATGACTTCACCAGGCACTAACATCTTGTTGCGTCCGATCGTTGATGACACAAGGATGTTGTCAACGGCACCCACGCAAAGCAGATCGTCGGTGTTCATCACGATAGCATCCTGGGCGATACCTTTCCAGACAGAGAGGTCGCCAGTCTCCTTCCAGTACATGTAGGCCAGACTTGACTTCGTGCCAGCTCCATCGGCATGCATGATGTTACAATACTCAGGGTCACCACCCAGGATATCAGGGATGATCTTGCAGAAAGCCTGTGGGAAAATGCCCTTGTCGATGTTTTTAATTGCGGCGTGTACGTCCTCCTTGGCAGCACTCACGCCCCTCATCATGTACCTATTATCAGTCATTTTATCTCTAAACTATAAACTCTAAATTATAATCTGTAAACCGTAAACCGTAAACTGTAAACTGTAAACCGTAAACTGTAAACCGTAAACTGTAAACCGTAAACTGTAAACCGTAAACTATTTCTCCTTCCCATGCCAGAATTCCCATGAAGCAAATGCCTGTAGCAGCAACATTTCCAGTCCGTTCTTCACATCGGCACCCTTTTCTGCTCCTTTTCGCATGAACAGTGTCTGATCCGGATTATATATCAGATCATAGAGAATGGTGTGTGAGTCCATTGCTTCATAAGGAAGGTCGGGACATTCGTCACTATGGGGATACATACCAACGGGTGTACAGTTTACGATGACATTGTACTCCTTGATGACCTCTGGTGTGATCTGTTGGTATTGTATAGTGTCATTACGTTCATATCGGCTGACGAAGACTGTTTCCAGCCCCAGGGATTTCAGGCCATAGTTGATGGCTTTCGATGCTCCGCCAGTTCCCAGTATCAAGGCTTTCTTGTGCCATTTCTTATCGAGCATGGGTTCGATGCTTTGTGTGAATCCGATGACGTCACTGTTGAAGCCTTTGAGTATGGTCTTGTTCTTCTCGTGAGTGACTCGGATGACATTTACAGCTCCGATAGCCCTTGCTTCAGGGGATAGTGAATCCAGGAACGGAATCACTTTCTCCTTATAGGGAATGGTCACATTCAACCCTCTCAGATCAGGGTTCTTATCCAACACTTCTGTGAGGATATCGATACTTGCAATTTCAAAATTCTCATACCTCGCATTGATTCCTTCATCAGCAAACTTCTGGTTGAAGTAGCTGATGGAAAACGAATGACCTAAAGGGTAGCCAATTAAACCATACTTGTCCATTATCCTTGTTTATTTAGTTGCGAAATACATCGTACAGATACCGAAAGTGAGGCGCTTGAAGGATGCCTCTCTGAATCCGGCCTTCTTGAGAATCCCCACCATCTGCTCTCCCTGTGGGAAGGCTTCGATGGTCTTTGTCAGGTAACTATAGGCGCTGGTGTCCTTGCTGATGAGCCGTCCGTAGACAGGGAGCACGGTGTGTGCATAGATGTGGAACAGCTGTTTCATGGGAAAACTGACGGGTGAAGTCAGTTCCACGATGCTCAAGTGCCCACCTGATTTCATCACTCTGCACATCTCTTGCAATCCCTTGTCCAGATCGGCGAAGTTACGGATGCCGAAGGCTGCTGTCACAGCATCGAAAGTGCCATCGGCATAACTGAGATTCAAACAATCTTCCTTGGCGAAACTGATAATCTGATCCAGTCCCTCTTTCTTGACCTTTTGTCTTCCGATGTCCATCATCCCCTCACTGATGTCAGCTCCAATGAGCCTGGTGGGCTTCAGGATTTGGGCAGAGAGGATGGCAAAATCCCCTGTACCAGTAGCAATGTCGAGCAGAGTCTGAGGGTGGAATGGCTCAAGCTGTTTGATAGCCTTTCGCCGCCAACCCTTATCGATGTCCCACGACAACCTGTGGTTCAGCTTGTCATAGGTGGGGGCAATGTGGTCGAACATCTGTTCCACCTGCTGCGCCTTCCCGCCATCGTGATAGGGCTTTATTTCTTCCTGCTCGTACATTGTTTTTTACAGTTTAGCGACTCTTAAAAGTCTTGAGCCAGTTGCTGACGTTCTTCTCGATGCGGTTTGCGATATCCTCGTCGCCGCTCTCGCGCACGAACTTCTCTCCTACGATATTCTCATAGAGTTCGATATAGCGGTCAGAAACACTTTCTGCATATTCGTCGGTAATCTCAGGCATCACCTGTCCAGGCTCATTCATGAAGTTGTGCTCTATCAGCCACTGACGTACGAACTCCTTCGATAACTGCTTCTGAGGCTCGCCTTTTGCCAGTTTCTCTTCATAGCCATCTGCGTAGAAATAGCGGCTGGAGTCGGGTGTGTGGATCTCATCGATGAGATATACCTTCCCGTCACGCTTGCCAAACTCGTACTTGGTATCTACGAGAATCAGCCCACGCTTTGCGGCAATCTCCTGTCCACGAGCGAAGATCTTGCGTGTGTAGTCCTCCATCACGGCATAATCCTCTGCCGATACGATGCCCTGAGCGATGATCTCTTCCTTCGAGATGTTCATATCGTGACCTTCATCAGCTTTGGTCGTAGGGGTGATGATGGGCTCAGGAAAACGCTCGTTCTCCTTCATGCCCTCAGGCAACTTGACACCGCAGAGTTCGCGACAACCATTCTTATATTCTCTCCAGGCACTGCCTGTGAGAATGCTGCGGATGATCATCTCCACACGGAATCCCTCACACTTCAGGCCGACAGTCACCATGGGGTCTGGTGTTGCCAGTTTCCAGTTAGGGCAGATGTCAGTTGTGGCATCCAGGAATTTTGCTGCAATCTGGTTGAGCACTTGTCCCTTGAAGGGAATACCTTTAGGTAATACCACATCGAAAGCCGATATGCGGTCTGTTGCTACCATGACCATCAGGTCATCGTTGATGTTATACACATCACGGACTTTCCCGTGATATACACTCTTCTGTCCTTCAAACTTGAAGTCTGTTCTTGTTAATGCCTTCATTTTTATATTTGACTATTTGTTATTTCACTTTTTACCTCTTTATCATACTCCTCGTAAGCATTGACAATTCTTGTCACCAGCTTATGGCGCACGATGTCGGAGCGGTCGAGATTCACAACGCCGATTCCTTCCACATTATTTAATATATGTAGAGCTTCAATCAGTCCGCTCTTCTGCGAGTGGGGTAGGTCGATCTGTGTCATGTCGCCCGTAATGATCATCTTTGTATTCCATCCCATACGGGTCAGGAACATTCGTATCTGGGCAGGAGTGGTATTCTGCGCTTCGTCGAGTATGACCACTGCGTCACTCAAAGTTCTACCTCGCATGAAAGCCAAGGGCGCAATCTGGATGATGTGCTTCTCCATCATGTCCTGCAGCTTTACCTGTGGCAACATGTCCTCCAGTGCATCGTAGAGCGGCTGAAGATATGGGTCGATCTTTTCTTTCATGTCGCCAGGCAGAAATCCCAGTTTCTCTCCGGCTTCTACGGCAGGTCGGCTCAAGATAATCTTCTTGGCAGTCTTCTCTTTCAGTGCTTTCACGGCTAAGGCTATCGACAGGTAGGTCTTTCCTGTACCAGCAGGTCCCACGGCGAATATCATGTCATTAGCCTCGTATGCCTCAATCAGTTTTTGCTGATTTGCAGTACGTGGCTTGATAGGACGCCCCGACATCGAATAAACGACGACACCTTCAGGAATGTCATCTTTCGTACGCTTACCCTTGATGATGTCAAGGATGTCTTCTTCTTTTAATGAATTGAATCTGAGTACATGTTGGCGCATTTTCTCCACATTTTCTTCAAAGGCCGCCATCTGCTCTTCATCGCCAAGGACACGGATGACATTATCGCGGGCAACGATGCGCAACTTCGGATAAAGCGAGCGTATCATCTGCAAATGCCCGTTACCAACCCCATAGAAAACGACGGGGTCAATGTCCTCCAATACAAGATGTTTCTCTATCAATCTGTATACAAATTATTATTTTTGCGTGCAAAGTTACATTTTTTTTTTGTAACTTTGCCCCCGAAATAGATTTTTCTTTATGAGATTAACAAAAAAAACATATCTGCAAGGTTTTACAGTCGTAGTATTACTACTGGCTGCAGTACGTTGGTTCTTCCCTCAGGTGGCTCAATCGAGTAATGTGGAAAGGACCGTGTGGAATGAGAATCGTTCAATGGCAGATTCCACCTTCCACCTTACTCGCTCCACCTTACATAAAATAAGATCCGTTCCCAGCTATGCTGATGCATTCCCTGATACCAATGCCGTTCAATTGGTTGCTGCCCAGAAGTGGGGCGTATCGCCTGTCAAGAATCGTGAGGATGCCGAATCCCGTAAGCGTGAATTGGTTTATATCGGCTCTAACCCCTATTTCCATGTCGATCCGCTCTATTCCAGCATTCCGTATCTCGTGCCTCGTGCTGCTGTTCTCCTGCAGGATATTGGTCAGGCTTTCTTCGACAGCCTTTACGTTAAGGGTGTCCCCATGCATAAACTGATTGTTACCAGCGTACTTCGCTCTGAGGAAGATGTGGTCAAGCTGCGTCGTCGTAATGGCAATGCTACAGAGAAGTCCTGCCATCTTTATGGCACGACGTTTGATATCTGCTATAATCGTTACAAGACGGTAGAGGCTCCTGAAGGCCCAGCGCGCCGCCAAGTCCGTAACGACACACTGAAATGGGTGCTCAGCGAGGTTCTTCGCGATATGCGTGAGCAGAATCGCTGTTACATAAAGTATGAGGTGAAACAGGGATGCTTTCACATGACAGTAAGGTGATGTAAGAATGTAAAAATGTAAAAATGAAATAAGTATATTAACTTAAAACTTAAGCATTATGAGATTAGATGGAAGAAGAGAAAGCTCTAACGTGGAAGATCGCCGCGGATTGAGTGGAAAAGCAGTAGCCGGTGGTGGTATCGGTGCAGTGATCATTGCAGCATTATTTGCATGGATGAGTGGAGGCGACCCTCTTTCTGCTGGTCTGCAAGCTGCTCAGGAACAGATGGCTGCACGTACGGAGACTGTTGACGAGGCAAGCTTTACTGAGGAGGAGCAGGAACTGGCCTCCGACTGTAAGAAGATTCTTGCTTCGACAGAAGATGTCTGGGGAAAGGTTTTCCAGGAGATGGGAGGAACCTATACACCGCCGACGCTTGTGTTGTTCTCGAATCAGGTGAACTCTGCTTGTGGCGCAGCTACAGCAGCCGTAGGTCCGTTCTACTGTTCTGGCGACCAGAAGTTATATATCGACCTGTCGTTCTTCACTCAGATGAAGCGCCAGTTGGGTGTCGAGGGTAATACCTTTGCCTATGCTTACGTGATTGCTCATGAAATAGGCCATCATGTGGAAAATCTGACGGGTACACTCGGCAAAGCCCATCAGGCAATGAGCCAGACAGATAAGGTTCAGGCCAATCAGATCAGTGTCCGTCTTGAGTTGCTCGCTGATTACTATGCAGGTGTATGGGCACATTACGAGGATGCCATTAATCATTCGATGGAGTACGGCGACCTTGAGAAGGGTCTGGAACTGGCAAAGGCTATCGGTGACGACTGGCTGCAGAAGAAGGCACAGGGACGTGCAACCCCCGAGTCGTTCACTCATGGTACCAGCGACCAGCGTAAGCGTTGGCTGAAGCGAGGCTTTGAGACAGGTGACATGCGTACATCGACCTTTAGCGTACAGAATTACAACGATCTTTAAGTATTGACAAACAGCGATAAAACCGTCTTCGAGGTGGCCTTCGGAGACGGTTTTATCGTTTTTCCTTTGCAAAAATTACTAAAAATAATCGTTCATTATATAGCAAAAATGTTTCATCGAAACAAATTTTGCACGTGATGAACGATATTTTAACGCCTTGCCTTGCTATTGTTATTACTTTTGCGAAAAATTTCTAATCAAAATGAGTACTAACAATTTAAACAAGTCAACAATGGAGCAACTAAAGAAATTTTTTCTGAGTTTTGCACTCCTGCTTACGAGTACTATAATGTACGCGCAACAGGAGATCAGTGGAACGGTGATTGATGCTACAGGCGAAACCGTCATCGGTGCCACAGTTACGGAAAAAGGTACCTCGAACGGCACAGTAACCGATTTCGATGGTAACTTTAAGATTAAGGTTAATCCCGGCACTACGCTGGTTTTCACCTACATTGGTTATCAAACCCAAGAGCTGCCCGCTCAGGATGGTATGAAGGTGACCATGAAAGATGATGCCCAAGTGCTCAGTGAGGTCGTGGTAACTGGTTATCAGGTTCAGCGTAAGGCCGACTTGACGGGTTCTGTAGGCGTTGTAGAGACCAAGGACTTCAAGAGCAGCAACACCGACCCGATGGCATCACTGCAGGGTAAGGTGCCTGGCATGACCATCAGGACTAATGGTTCTCCTTCCGGAGAGGCCGATGTTCATATCCGTGGTATCGGCAGTATGGGCGGTTCAAGCACTACACCTCTTTATATTGTGGATGGTATGCCTTATAGCGGTTCGCTCAATAGCCTGAATGCAAACGATATTGAGACCATGCAGGTATTGAAGGATGCTGCCTCTGCCTCTATTTACGGATCACGTGCTGCCAATGGTGTGATTGTCATCACTACGAAGAAAGGTAAGAAGGGTGACAAGATCAACATCGACTTCAATGCTTCGGTATCAGCCTCTTGGATGACCCAGAAGATGAAGCTGCTGAACAGCCAGCAGTATGCTACTGCCCTGGTTCAGGCTGCGCTCAATGATGGTAAGAACCCTTATGACTATGCCCAGAACTACGGTCTGACGCTTGAAGCTGCCGGAGGCACTCCAATTTCGGTATACAATCCTGCAACTGGAAGTACGGAGAATTACACCGTTGGTGGATTCTACGACGGATTTATGAATGCCAAGCAGACCATGCAATACAGCGATACCGATTGGGTGAACGAGATCGGACGCACAGGTATCACTCAGAACTACGACATCGCATTCTCAAAGGCTAGTGAGAAGACCACACAGCTCTTCTCTTTCGGCTACAAGAAGGCAGTTGGTGTACTGAAGCATACTGACTTCGAGAACTTCTCGGCACGCTTCAACAGCAGTTACAAGCTTAACAAGATCATTACTGTTGGTGAGAACGCTCAGTTCTCTTATTCAAGCAATGTGGATTGTGCTCCACTGGAGAACGCCCTGAAAATGGCTTCTACACTGCCCGTATACGAAGTCGACGGTGTCACTTTCTCTGGTCCTGTCGGTGGTATGAGCGACCGTCAGAATCCGATGCGTGAACTTTACCATAACAAGGACAACCGTCTGAAGAAATGGCGCATCTTTGCCAATGCATACGTTGACATCACCCCGATCAAAGGTATGCTCTTCCGCTCAAACTTCGGTATCGACTACACGAACGGCTATATCCGCGGCCTGCAGCATACTTTTGATTCAGACGTTGTGAAGAACAATGTCAGTGCTAGTACAATGTCACAGAACCACAGCACCAAGTGGACATGGTCTAACACCTTGCAGTATAACTTTGACATCGCAGAGAGCCATAACCTGAATATACTGGCTGGTATTGAGCACCATCGTGACAACGGCATCGACTTCTCTGCACGCCGTGAAGATTATCCTCTCGAGACCTTAGATTATATGTGGCCCGGTGCTGGTACTGGTATCCAGACAATCACCGGCGGTGGCGATTCCTACAAGCTGATGTCATACTTCGGCAAGATTGACTACAACTGGAACGATCAGCTGCTTGCATCAGTCACCATGCGTTACGACGGTTCAAGCCGCTTTGGTAAGAACAACCAGTATGGTTTCTTCCCCTCAGCATCTCTCGGTTATCGAATCTCAAAGCATATCAATGCTGATTGGCTCCGTGACTGGAAACTCCGTGTCAGCTATGGTGTGACTGGTAATCAGGGTATGAACTCGAACAATGCCCACTACGGACTCTATATGGCCGACTACGGTTCAAGCCGTGAGAATTCTACTGCTTACGATGTCAATCTGCAAGGTTCAGGCACATTACCTTCTGGTTACTACAAGCATCAGTCTGCTAACGAAGACCTGAAATGGGAGCAGTCATCACAGTGGAACTTCGGTACTGACTTCGCACTCTTCGGTGGCGCACTCTACGGTTCTTACGATGTATTCTTCAAGGAGACCAAGGATATGCTTGTACAGCCCGCCTTCCTCGGTGCTATCGGTTTTGGTGGTCAGACTTGGATCAACGGTCCTACTCTGAAGAACTGGGGTATGGAGCTGAATCTGGGCTATCGCCACACAACGGAATACGGTTTCTCGTATGACATTACAGGTAACATCGACTTCTACCGCTCAAAGGTAACATATCTCCCTGAGAATTCAAAGAACTCTTACGAGCACAACGACTATCACAACCTGGCTCAGGACGAGAAACCATACGGTTCACTCATCGGTTATGTGGTTGAGGGATTGTATCAGAGTCGTGAGGATGTATTTGCACACGGACAGGCAGGTGCTCGTGTAGGTGGTCTGAAGTATGCCGACCTCAATGGCGATGGTAAGATCAACGAGGCTGACCGTACATGGGTTTACAATCCAGTTCCCAACTTCTCATACGGTATCAATATCAACCTGGCCTATAAGAATTTTGATTTCACCATGTTCTGGCAGGGTGTAGCTGGTGTTGACGTGATTAATAATCAGAAATATCAAACCGACTTCTGGAGCATCACCGATGCTGGTTCTAACAAGGGTGAGCGCCTGATTGATGCTTGGACACCTGCCAACAGCGGTTCAACGATTCCTGCTCTGACCACATCGAATGGTGCCGACGAGGGCCGTATGTCATCATACTTCATTGAGAACGGTTCTTACGCTAAGATGCGTACCCTGCAGTTAGGCTATAAGTTCCCTACTCAACTGGCTAATAAACTGTTGCTCTCAAGTGCCCGTTTATATCTCTCTGGTGATAATCTCCTGCTCATCAAGTCAAGTTCTCTGACCTGTTCAGATCCTGAGAACACAGCATGGGACTATCCTCACACAGCTTCTGTCACATTTGGTGTTCAAGTGGGATTCTAATTTAGTGAAGAGTTAAGCATTAATGCTTGAGTGAAACGAATAATTAAGAGTTAAGAATTAAGAGTTATGAAAAAGATTCAATTATATATCTCGGCTTTGCTGCTTTCGGTATTTGCAGTATCTTGCACCGTTGATGATGTGAAGCCACAAGGCACGCTGGACGAAGAGACAGCATTTTCAAGCCCCGACAAACTGGTTACCGCAGCCTATGCGAAACTGGGTGATGACTGGTATTCATATCCGTTTAACCTCTGGCCATACGGTGATATGAGCGCCGATGACTGCCTGAAAGGTGGCTCCGGTGAGAACGACACGGGTTATCATCCCATGGAGATCTTCACGACGCTGCAGCCTGACCGCGGTGAGTTCGATGAGCTGTGGTATCAGCTCTACAGTGCCATCTCCCGCTGCAACCGTGCTATTGAGGCCATTAACAAGATGGAAACACCCAATGCTCAGCTGTTGGCAGAAGTGAAGTTCCTTCGTGCACACTTCTATTACAAGCTGCAGCAGATGTGGTATGAGGTGCCTTTCATTACCGAAGGTATGAGCAATGCCGATATTGAGGCATGCCCACAGAGCAGCCATGATCAGATCATGCAGCAGATTATCGATGATTTCCAGTATGCTTATGAGAACCTGCCAGAGGCAGCTCCAGGCACCACGGGACGCGCTCACAAGGTAGCAGCCGCTGCCTATCTCGCCAAGTGCTATCTGAACTGGGCTTATGGTGACGGCTATGAGGCCACAACAGGATACAGCCACGTTGATCAGACGAAGATTCAGAAGGTCATCGAGTACACTGAGGTTGTGAAGAACTCACCTTACAACTATCTCGATACTTACGGACATATTTTCCTGCAGGACTATGCTAACTCTGTAGAGAGCATCTTTGCTGTGCAGCACTCCAACAGGGCTGACGACGGAACGAAATTTGGTCGCGCTAACTGGTCGAACATGCTGAATGGCGTATGGGGCATCTGGTCGTGCGGCTGGGATTTCCACAAGCCGTCACAGAATCTGGTTAATGCCTTCAAGACCCGTAACGGTCTGCCGATGGACGATTTCGATGCCGACCACAACGCGATCGTTGTCAACGGTGCCGACTCAAAGTACAAGTACGATCCTCGTCTGTTCCACACTGTAGGTATGCCTACCTATCCTTATAAGTATGAGGCACAGTACACACTGACAAAGGCAAACAGCCGTACACCTAATACTTACGGTTACTACTGCTCAATGAAGGAAGTACCGCAGCGCTCAAAAGGTGAGGACTACGACATGCCCTGGCAGGCATTCGGTGTGAACGACTACGTGCTTCGCTATACCGACGTGATGCTGATGCGCGCTGAGGCTCTGATTGAGAAGGGCGACTTCAACGGTGAGGCTCTCCAGATCATCAACGAAATCCGCGAGCGTGCTAAGCGAGATATCAGCGGCTCATCGCTGATTGGCTATGCAAAGGATCAGTGCGACATCGCGCTATACGGTAACTTCGCAAGTCAGGACGATGCCCGTAAGGCACTGCGCTGGGAGCGCCGCGTAGAGTTGGCTATGGAAGGTCATCGCTTCTTCGACCTTCGTCGTTGGGGTATGCTCTCTTCTACACTCAATAAGTATTTCGAGACCGAGAAGACCGACGAGTACGACTCTCAGACTTACGCTCTGTATTACAAGGACGCCTTCTTCACTGCAGGCAAGAACGAGTACTTCCCTATAGCATCCAACCAGATGAACTATGTACAGGGACTCTATCATCAGAACAGAGGATACTAATGGTTTAAACATTAAAGATTAAGGATTAAAGATTATGAAAAAGATATATAAACTTATCTGCGCAATCTGCGTCATTTGCGGTTTTACGGCTTGTCAGGATAGAGATCTCCCAGGATCCGGAAACATGATACTGAGCAGTCCTGATGCATCACAGATAACAGGTGCACCAAGTGGCGACAACAATTACGACTATACCCTCACGTGGCCTCAGAGCGCTCAGGGAGCAGTGATGAGTGTGGCTGTCTATAAGAACGGCACTCAGATGCAGAGTCTCACCCCCTGCCCATCAGGTTCCTACACACTGAAGAATCTGGAGACCAACCAGCTCTACGAGTTCCTCTTTAAGTATACGAACGACGATGCTCTCTCTAATGGCGTGATGACCAGCTATACTCGTCCAGGTGCCTCTGCACCCAGTGACCTGAAGTTTGAGCAGATCGACATCAGCGATGATCAGCGCGACATGCAGGTGACATGGACAGCCAGCAGCGATGCCACATCTTACATCTTGAAACTGGTGAATGGTGATGGTAGCAGAGTGATTGAGGAAACAGTCAACGGCACTTCTTATCTGTTGAAGGATGTGGCCATGAAGGAGCGCTGGGAGGCAACCCTGATTGCACAGAACGCTGAGGGCAAGGCCCTGCCTATCTTTGGCTCTGGTAAGGTTGGTGGCAAGATTCCTGCATTCCTGTCAGAATATCCTACACCTGAGGAGCTCATTGCCAATGGCGATGACGACGAGGCCAGCGCATGGCTGTGGTTCCAAGAGAACTATCCAAAGGGCGAATACGTTTACTTCGGCAATATCAACACCGTTGAGGATATCGAGGACTATCGCATGCTCTTCTGGATGCGCGACATCGAGACTGGTAATGCCGACGACATCTGGAACTTCTCCGATGTAGCCCGTAATGCAGCCCCCTGCATCGAGCAGTATGTAAAGAATGGTGGCAACCTGCTGCTCTGGCAGCACGCCGTACCTTATATCGGAACCATCAATCGTCTGTCAACATCAATCCTTCGTGGTGTCAGCAATGCCTTCGGCTGCGGTGTCGGCGGTCCTAACGGCGACGTATGGAAGATGGGTGTATGTCTGAACACAGGCTCGTTCTCCAAGGATCTCAGCACACATGCTATCTATGCTGGCATCGAGACAGAGAAACTGAACGACAACTGCTTCAAGGCCATTGCCATGAAGGGTGCCGGATGGACGGAAGACCACAACTGCCTGTTCTTCGATATCCCGACAAAGCTCACAGGTCTCGACAATACCTCTGAGGAATGCTATACCGTTCTGACCGAAGAATATGGTATCTATCCTCTCGGCACTTGGGATTCACAAGTTAATTGGGTTTCTCAGTTGAACGTATGGGAGGCCAAGGGTGCTCCAAAGGCTCCTGATGGATTCCAGAAAGGTGCCGGCACCGTGCTCTGCATCGGTAATGGTGGTTGCGAGTTCTCAATGAAGAACGACGACGGCACACCTGATAAGAGTGCCAACCCCAAGAACAACTCTTGCCAGGGTAATATCCTGAAGCTCGCCAAGAACAGTGTTGAGTATTTGATGTCGATCTAACAAGAAGTTAGTATAATAGTAATTATAGTTAGTAGTATTTTGGGGAGAGCGCGGCTTGTGAAGAGTCGCGCTTTCCTTGTTTTAGGAACATCTATAAAAGAGTGGCAAAAATCGTTCATTACGTACATTTTTGTTGCAGTGAACGATTTTTGTTATTATTTGAAACAATATTTATCGCCTTCAAAGCATCTTTGTCGTACCTTTGCACCAGAGATTTAAAATTCATACTTTGAGAATTTATAGGTTTTTGTTGGTTATTGGTTTTTAGTTATAAGTTAGTAGTTATAGTTAGGTTTTTAGATTTAAGTTTTTTGGAAATAGCGTGGCCCGTGAGGGTCGCGCTTTTTGTTTTTGATGTTGTCTGCTATTCCTATTAATTATCGTTCATTGTATATATTTTTGTTGCGATGAACGATTTTTGTTATTAATTGAAACATTCTTTATAGCAAAATGTGACTATAAAGTGTAACTTTGCAGCAAAGTTTTACAATCAAATAATGAATAGCAAATGAAAAGAACAGTGATTTCAATCGTGGCAGGCCTGCTGATGACAATGACAGCACAGGCACAGCCTCAGGTGTTAGGCAAGAGCCACGCCATGCAGCGAGTAGAAGTAAAGAATCATTATCTGCTACTGCCGGTACAAGAGCGTGAAGACAATGCGACGATCAAGGTGCTGGCCAACAACCAGCAGGTACAGAAATTCAATGTGCGACTGGCTGTCGACAAGGTTGACTACTATGTACCCCTCGACATCAGCCGATTCGGTTCCGACGAGGTGCTGCTCGATATCTTCTTCCATGGTGACCGTCGCTTTACTGGCGCGATGAAGGATTTCCTCTGCTGGCGTGAAATGAAGCAGAGCGATGTGTTTGACACCTCCAACCGTGAGAAATTCCGTCCTGCCTACCATCATACACCTGTCTACGGCTGGATGAACGACCCCAACGGTATGTTCTATAAGGATGGCGTTTACCACCTATATTATCAATATAACCCTTATGGCTCTATGTGGGAGAACATGACGTGGGGACACTCCACCTCTAAGGATCTCATCCACTGGGAGGCTCAGCCCATCGCTATCGAGCCCGATGCGCTTGGTGATATCTTCAGCGGCTCTTGCGTAGTCGATAAGAAGAACAATCGCGTTGTGGCTTTCTACACCTCAGCAGGTGAGAGAAGCCAGATCCAGTCGATGGCCATCTCTACTGACAACGGTCAGACCTTCCAGAAGTATAAGGGCAACCCCGTGCTGGTCAGCAAGGAGCCCGACTTCCGCGATCCCAAATGTTTCTGGAACCCAGAGATCCAGAAGTGGAACCTGATTCTGGCAGTAGGGCAGGAGATGCGTATCTATACCAGCAGCAACCTGACTGATTGGACCTACGAGAGCTCATTCGGCCTCTCTGTAGACAAGGCTACAGACGAGGTGACAGAACTGGGATGCCACGACGGTGTATGGGAATGTCCTGACTTGGTGAAGCTTCAGGTACGCGGTACCGATAAGCAGAAGTGGATGCTCATCTGCAATATTAACCCTGGCGGTCCCTTCGGCGGTAGTGCTACCCAGTACTTTATCGGCGAGTTCGATGGTCATAAGTTCACTTGCGATCATCAGGATACCCGTTGGATGGACTATGGAAAGGATCATTATGCTACCGTTACTTTCGACAACGCCCCCGACGGCCGCAGAATCGCCCTGGCATGGATGAGCAACTGGCAGTATGCCAATCAGGTTCCCACCAAGCAGTTCCGTTCTGCCAATAGCGTACCTCGCGATCTCGACCTCTTTGAGTATAAAGGTGAGATTTATTGCGGCGTCACTCCTTCCCGTGAGCTGAATGCCATCCGTGGCAAGGCTGTCAGCAAACTGTCGTCTACATGCGAAGTAGTTGTCGATCTGAAAGGTTCTTCAGAACTCGTGTTCTCCAACAACCAGGGCGAGCAGATCGTGATGGTATATGATGCTGCAAAGAGCACATTCACCATGGACCGCACGAGAAGTTATGCCAGCTTCAGCGAGGCGTTCCCCGCCGTTACCACTGCTCCGACCTATGGTGAGATCAAGCAGCTCCGCATCTTTATCGACAACTGCAGCATGGAGGTCTTCGATGCCGAAGGCAAGATGGCTATGACTAATCTCGTGTTCCCCAACGAGCCTTACAACATGCTGAAAGTGAAAGGCGGCAAGGCAACAATCTATGAGATTAAGTAGTTAAGAAGTTAAGTAGTTAAGAATATACAATCATGAGCAAGACAAACAAACTAGCCCTCATTCCTGTGATGTTCTGCTTCTTCGCCATGGGCTTTGTTGACCTGGTGGGCATTGCATCCAACTATGTGAAGGAAGACCTTCAGTTGACTGATAGTGTGGCCAACATCTTCCCCTCACTGGTGTTCTTCTGGTTCCTGATCTTCAGTGTGCCTACAGGTATGCTGATGAACAAGATTGGTCGTAAGAACACCGTACTGCTGTCGCTCGTAGTGACTGTCGTGTCGCTGTTGATGCCCTTGTTTGGCGAGACATTCCCCATTATGCTCTGCGCCTTCTCACTTCTGGGTATAGGTAATGCGCTGATGCAGACATCACTCAACCCGCTGGTTTCTACAGTGATGGGTGGCGGCAATCTGGCTTCGACACTGACCTTCGGACAGTTTATCAAGGCCATCGCATCGTTCCTGGCTCCTTATCTGGCCATGTGGGGTGCTACTCAGGTGCTGCCATCGTTTGGCTACGACTGGCGCGTGCTGTTTATGATTTACTTCGTCGTAGGTGTCCTGGCAACCGCCTTGCTGGCCATCACCCCCATCGAGGAAGAGATGATCAGTGGCAAGCCTTCTACCTTTGCAGAGTGCATCAAGCTGTTGGGTACACCCATTGTGCTGCTCTCTTTCTTTGGCATCATGTGCCATGTGGGCATCGACGTGGGTACTAACACGACCGCACCGAAGATCCTGATGGAGCGACTGGGGCTGACCCTCAACGATGCCGCATTCGCAACTAGTCTGTATTTCATCTTCCGTACCATCGGCTGCCTCACGGGATCGTTCTTCCTGCGCGTACTGCCTAATCGTACGTTCTTCATCATCAGTGTTATCATGATGGCACTTTCGATGTGCGGCCTGTTTATCGGCACCGAGAAGTGGATGCTCTACACCGCTATTGCTCTGGTGGGCTACGGCAACTCGAATATCTTCTCCATCTGTTTCGCTCAGGCACTGACGGCTATGCCACAGAAGCAGAACGAGGTTTCCGGCCTGATGATCATGGGATTGTTCGGCGGTACCATCTTCCCGCTTCTGATGGGTTTTGCCAGCGACGCGATGGGACAGGCTGGAGCCGTCATCGTCATGGCCGTTGGAGTTATCTATCTCTTTACTTATATCAATCGCGTGAAATAATATATTAATGTTAAATTTTTAAAGTTTAATCTAATGAAAAGATATATCGTAGGCCTCGGAGAGGCATTGTGGGATGTACTTCCCGAAGGAAAGAAACTTGGTGGAGCACCAGCTAACTTCGCTTATCATGCAGCGCAGTTCGGTTTGCAGACAATTGCTATCAGCGCACTTGGCGAAGATTCTCTGGCAGAGGAGACCATTGAAGCCCTGAAAGAGCACAATCTGAACTACCTGATGCCACGTGTGCCTTATCCCACTGGAACAGTTCAGGTGACACTGTCAGGTGAAGGCATACCCACTTACGACATCAAGGAGAACGTTGCATGGGACAATATCCCATTTAACAGTGAGATGGAGGAGATTGCCAAGAATGCACGTGCCGTTTGCTTCGGATCGCTGGCACAGCGCAACGTGGTGAGCCGCGAGAACATCCGCAAGTTCCTCGATGCCACTCCCGATGACTGTCTGAAGATCTGTGACATCAACCTGCGTCAGCAGTTCTACTCGAAGGAGATCCTCGAGGATTCGTTCTGCATCTGCAACATCCTGAAGATCAACGACGAGGAGCTGGTAGTCGTTAACCGCATGTTCGGTTACGATGGTCTCGATATGCGTCAGACCTGCGAGAAGATTGTTCAGGACTATCACCTGAAGATGCTCGTGCTGACATGCGGTACCAACGGATCGTATGTGTTTACCGACGACGGGCTGACCTCATTCCAGGACACACCGAAGGTAGAGGTAGCCGATACCGTAGGAGCAGGCGACTCTTTCACTGGTTCGTTCTGCGCATCGATCATCAACGGCAAGCCCGTGCAGGAGGCTCACAAGACGGCTGTCCAGGTCAGTGCATACGTATGCACCCAGAATGGCGCCATGCCTGTGATCCCCGCAGAGCTGAAGAAGTAAGAGCATAAAAATTAGAATTGTTAGCATCCCTCCATGCATGACCATCATGTAGGAGGGGTGCTTTTATGTTTTCGTTAGTTTTTAAATTATTTTTGGTTCTGCATCAATTTGGGTGGTAATTCCATCCCCATTTCACCCCGCTGTACAGCATCTTGGCTCTTAGCACCTCTGGCTTGGCTCTGTTGAACATA
>ONKL01000056.1 GCA_900318395.1 uncultured Prevotella sp. | reverse complement strand
GAAGTGAAGTTTGAGTCGAAGATAGCGCTGAAGGCGTTAGAGTAACCCTTGTTCAGAGCCTCCTTGACGGAGAGACCCTTCTTCAGCTCTTCCTTGATACGCTCATAGATCAGCACGTTGGCATCCACGGCGGTACCCAGTGTCAGTACGATACCGGCGATACCAGGCATCGTCAAGGCAGCCTGGAACGATGTGAGGATACCTAGTGTGAAGAACAAGTTGAACAGCAGGGCGATATCTGAGAGGATACCAGGAACAAAGCCGTAAAGCATGATCATGTAGATCATCAGCAGCACGAAGGCTACGATGAATGAGATGACACCCTGCTTGATAGACTGAGCACCCAGTGACGGACCTACAACCTCCTCCTGTACGATACGGGTAGGAGCCGGCATCTTACCAGAGTTCAGTGTGTTAGCCAGGTCCTTGGTGTCCTCGATGGTGAAGTTACCTGTGATCTGAGAGTTACCACCGTCGATCTGAGTCAGGATACGGGGAGCAGAGTAAACGGCGTCGTCGAGCACGATGGCTACAGCCTTACCGATGTTCTGCTTGGTAATCTGGCTCCAGCGGCGAGCACCGTCAGAGTTCATCTGCATAGATACAGAGGGGTGACCCATCTGATCGAAGTCGTCCTTGGCGTTGGTGATGACATCACCCTCCAGTGGAGCGCGACCTGAGGGCTCTGTGATCTTCAGAGCATAGAGCTCGAAGATGTCACCCTTGGTGTTCTGACCTCCGAAGTCCTCTGCCTTTGCACCCCAGCGGAGCTTCAGCTCAGCAGGCATGATCTGACGGGCGAGGTCAGAGAAGATAATCTTGTTGATCTCAGCGGTATCGCGAGCATTGGCATAACCAACGATGGCGAGGGTGTTACCCTGAGTAGGCTGGAAGATAGAGAACAGAGGATTCTGCTTCTTGGCAGCCTCTACGGCCTTGCTGTCAGCCTTGTCGTCCTTCTTTGCCAGTTTAGCAGCGAGGTCGCCTGTGGTAGCAGCAGCGGTATCAGCAGGAGCAGCCTCCTCAGCAACGGCAGCTGTGTCAACAGGTGCAGCATCGCCGCCAGTGATGGCATAGCGCTGGTTCAGCTGAGCCAGCAGCGGAGTAATCTCATTGCTGTTATAGGTCTCCCAGAACTCAAGGTTGGCAGAACCCTGGAGGAGCTTACGAACACGCTCGGGCTCCTTGATACCAGGCATCTCGACCATGATACGGCCGCTCTGGCCTTCGAGCTTCTGGATGTTTGGCTGAGCAACACCGAACTTATCAATACGGTTGCGCACAACGTTGAATGAGTTGTCGACAGCCGACTGTACTTCAGCACGGAGAGCACTCTCTACCTCGGCATCTGTCGACTGTGTGCTCACCTTGCCCTTCATCTGCTGAGTAGCAAAGATGGCAGCGAGGGGACGTCCGCCTGCCTCTTGTTTCCAATACTTCACGAACAGAGAGATGAAATCGTTCTGGCTGGTCTCCTCTTCCTTCTTGGCAAGTTCCATAGCCTTCTTGTAGGTAGCGTCTGTCTTGTGGTCGGCGAGCACGTCGACTACATCGGGTACAGATACCTCGAGGATTACGTTCATACCGCCTTTCAGGTCAAGACCCAGGCCAATCTCCATCTCACGGCACTGCTTCAGAGAATAGATGCCCATATACACCTTCTCGTTTTTGATTGAGTCGAGGTACTCCGCACCAGCCTCCTCACCCATAGCGATGAGAAGGAAAGGTAGAAGCAGCACACGAGAATCAGAAGCACTGCGATAAATTTTACAATTCCTTTGTTTTGCATTTTGATTTTTGATGTTATTTATTGTTATTTAATTCTGTTCGCGCATATTTGAGCGTGCAAATATAGACATTTTTCCGCAAGTGGGAAAATTTCTTGGCGATTTTCGTCATTTTTTTAAGGTTTATCAGTCATTTTTAGCCTGCAGATGATCGGATAATGGTCACTTGCGTCCATTTCGTTGTCGATTTCACAATTGTAAGGTTGGATATCTTTCGAGCACAAGATGTGGTCGATGCGGAAATAAAAGCCTTTCTGATTATATGACAAACCGACACCTAGTCCCGTCTCCACAAAGCAGTCGGTAAGTCCTTTGGCAATGATTCTTCGGGAGTAGGAAATGGGGTTGTCATTGAAGTCGCCACAGACAATCATCGGGTACTGCCGATGAGCCTCGATGTACTCATGGACAGCTTCAGCCTGCTTGGCGCGAATCGCAGAGGAGTTCCCCAGTTTGCTCAACAGGAGTATCGACTCTTCCTTCAGCGTGTCGCGCTTCACCTTGCCTTTGATGATCTCCTGATAATGCTGACGGTCTTCTGTCGAGAGATGGGTGGTTTCCAGATGGTTATTGATGACGAGCAAAGTGTCGCTCTTCACCTTGAGGAAATAGGCTACAGACCCGTTGGCTTCTGACTTAAAGGGGATACGCTCCTTCCTGATGATAGGAAATTTCGTATGGATGCCCACACCGTTCATCGAGGAAGGCCGTTTGCTGAAAAGGGTCGTATCGTTATAGGGGTAGATCTTCTCGTACCACTGGAACACAAAGCGTCGCCAGCTGTCGACATCCTCCTGGATACAGACGATATCGGCATCCTGCTCTTTGAGGTATTTATAGACGGTCTCGAAACCGAACTCATATTTGTAATTGCCTCCGTACTGGCAGACGTTGTAGGAAATCAGTTTGATGGCATCATCTGGCACTTGCTGCGCCTTGTGGATGGGCATATAGACCGTCAACGGAGGATAGACGATAGCATAGCCAAGGATGGGAATCCAGAGCTTCTTCCACTTGAATGTGAGCCAGAAGAAGAGGAAAAGCAGATTGGCTATGAGGAACACGGGGAACGTCATACCCATGCTTGAAAGCATGGGGAATCTGTCGGGGTTGATATGGTCGGCATAGCCTGCCAGAATCAGCAACAGCACGGTGGCCACATTGGCACCTGCCACGATGTTCACCGTAAGAGTCTTCAGTCCGTTGATCATTTCTGGTTGCTTGCATCGAAGAGCTTCTTCTTCTCTTCTTTCGTCAGACTGTCATAGCCGCTTTTGCGAATCTTGTCGAGAATCGCGTCGATCTCTTCCTGATTTTGCTTCTTACGGGCATTGTATTCCATATCGTCTTGCTTCGATCCGTGTTCGGCATGCATGTGACGGTTCTCGTATCCGTTATAGCTTGAGCCACCCTGATTCTGACGACGCTGGTCGAAGTTACGCTTCAGATTATCGAAGAACTGCTGTCCGCGGCTGCGGTCATAGCCTGAATCAGGATGATGGTTCCAGTAACGTATCATCAGATAGCCAAAAAGCATACCTCCGAGGTGAGCCGTATGAGCCACGCCGTCGCCAGAAGAAGCTAAGGCAGAGAAGAACTCGATAGCTACGTAGCCCATCACAAACCACTTGGCTTTGATGGGGAAGGGGAAGGGAATGATGAACAGTCGCTCATTAGGGAAGGTCATGCCGAAGGCGAGGATCACTGCATAGACGGCACCTGAAGCTCCGATAGTGGTCCATGCGTTCAGGGCGCTGGCATAATGTTGCCCGTATTCGAGGACTGTGCCTATACCTGCGCCAGGTACAGATTCGGCTACTGTCATATAGAAGGAACCGAACTGCGCAAGCTCCTGTAAGAGACCAGCACCGATTCCGCAGGAAATGTAATAAAAAAGGAACTTCTTCGGCCCCCATACATTTTCTATGACACAGCCGAACATCCATAAGCCAAACATGTTGCTCAGGATGTGCATGAAATTGGCATGAAGGAAGAGGTAGGTTACCAACTGATACAAGTGGAAGTTGCTAGCCATGAAGAAGTGCAGACCTCCGATGTCGGCTAAATCGAATCCACGCATTTGCAGGACAAATGTCGCAAAGAAAGCCAGCAGATTGATGATCAGCAGGTTCTTGGTGATGGGGGGTATACGGAACATCATATTATTTACGATTTCACTATTAATGATTTACTATTCATTTTGCCTAATGGCCATTCTTGGGCGCAAAATTACGAAAAATATCTGTTTTATGCGCTTATTTGGGACAGAATACAATGAATTTTTAATAAAATAGTTATTTTTTCTGATTTTTTGTTGTTTCTTTCAATAGTTTGTACTATATTTGCCAAAGATTTCAAACAAATATTTGTTATTACTATTAATAATTCATTAAAATTATCTCAAATTATGAACAAAACAGAATTGATTGAGAAGATCGCAGCTGGTGCTGGTCTCTCAAAGGTTGACGCAAAAAAGGCTCTTGACGCAACAATCGCTTCTATTAAGGACGCTCTTGTTGCTGGTGAGAAGGTATCTCTTGTTGGTTTTGGTACATTCAGCATTAACGAGCGCCCCGCTCGTGAGGGTATCAATCCTGCAACAAAGGAGAAGATTCAGATTGCTGCCAAGAAGGTCGCTAAGTTCAAGCCAGGCGCTGAGCTTGCTGATGCTCTCTAAATCAAATTTTGTCAATAAAAATTAAGGGGTTCCAATCGGAACCCCTTTTTGCTTGCCAACTTATTTAGGCTGCTTACCGATGTAGGCGAGAATACCGCCATCGACGTAGAGCACATGACCGTTAACGGCGTCAGATGCATGAGAAGCGAGGAACACAGCGGGACCTCCGAGCTCAGAAGGATCGAGCCAGCGACCTGCAGGCGTCTTGGCGCAGATGAATGAATCGAATGGGTGACGGCTACCGTCTGGCTGGCGCTCACGGAGCGGAGCTGTCTGAGGTGTAGCGATGTAACCCGGGCCAATACCATTACACTGGATGTTATACCCACCATACTCTGAGCAGATGTTACGGGTCAGCATCTTCAGACCACCCTTGGCAGCTGCATAGGCAGATACAGTCTCACGACCCAGCTCTGACATCATGGAGCAGATGTTGATAATCTTACCCTCCTTGCGCTCCATCATCTCAGGGATAACGGCTGAAGAGCAGATAAACGGACCTACGAGGTCGATGTCGATGACCTGCTGGAACTCAGCACGCTTCATCTCATGCATAGGGATACGCTTGATGATACCTGCATTGTTTACAAGGATATCGATGTTGCCAACCTCAGCGTGAATCTTCTCCACAAGAGCCTTGACAGCGTTCTCGTCAGTCACGTCGCATACGTAACCCTTTACATTTTCAATACCAGCCTCTTTGTAGTTTGCCAGTCCGCGCTCCAGAGCAGCGTCGTTGATGTCGTTGAAGATAATGTTCTTGATGCCGGCGGCTACGAAAGCCTTTGCAATGTTGAAACCGATTCCGTAAGATGCACCAGTGATCCAAGCGTTCTTACCTTCGAGTGAAAATAAATTTGCCATAATTCTGTTTGTTTTAGAAGTTGTTATTTTAAATCAGTGATTTTGTAAAAGTCTTGGTCGCCATAGTCGAGGTTCTCGCCGCCCATACCCCAGATGAAGGTGTAGTTGTGGGTGGCGGCAGCTGAATGGATGCTCCATTCTGGTGATAGCACGGCCTGTTCCCCACGCATCCAGATGTGGCGTGTCTCCTTGGGCTCGCCCATGAAGTGGCAGATGGCCTGATCCTCAGGGATGTCAAAATAGAAGTATGCCTCCATGCGACGGCTATGAACATGGGCGGGCATCGTGTTCCACACGCTGCCAGGTGCCAATTCTGTCATACCCATCTGCAGCTGACAGGTAGGGAGTACCTGATTCACAATCATTTTGTTGATGTTGCGCTCATTCGACATTTCCAGCTCTCCCATGTGGGCAACCACAGCGTCTTGCTTGGTAATCTTTCGGCAGGGATAGACCGTATGCGCAGTGGTTGAGTTGAAATAGAACTTGGCAGGATTGGCTGCGTCGTTGCTGCTGAAGATAACATCACGTTCACCTCTTCCGATGTAAAGAGCCTCCTTGAAGTTGAGCTCAAAGACTTCGTTGCCCACTTTCACGCTACCTGCACCTCCCACATTGTAGATGCCGATTTCACGGCGCGTGGTAAAAAAGTCGGCCTTCAGAGGGTCGATGGCTTCGAGCTTCAGTGCCTCACCAGCAGGCATAGCACCTCCAACTATCATACGGTCATACATCGAATAGACCATGTTCACTTCATTGCTGGCGAAGATGGTTTCAATGAGGAAATCGCGGCGCAAGCGGGCTGTGTCGTAGTGCTTAGCGTCCTCAGGATGGGCCGCGTATCTGATGTTGTAGTTAGTCTTCATAAGCTTTTGATTTGTTATCTTAGTAGTTGGACGACTCGGATTCGAACCGGGAATGACAGAACCAAAACCTGTAGTGTTACCATTACACCATCGTCCAATGCGGTGCAAAGATAGTGAAAATTTAGCATACTGCCAAATTTTCACCCATCTTTCTTATTTTATAATCAGAAGGTAGTAGTTCTTTTTGCCTTTTTGGGCCAAAAGATACTTACCATCGATCAAATCTTCTGCCGTGATGGCACGATTCTGATCAGTGAGTTTCTCCTTGTTCAGAGAAACGCCTCCGCCTTGTACCATCTTGCGCATTTCACCCTTTGATGGGAATACGGGGGCTGCCGTAGTGAGCACCTCGATGGCAGGCTGTCCAAGCTGATCCTTGCCAATCTCAAACTGAGGCACACCGTCGAACACGTCGAGGAATGTCTGCTCGTCGAGCTTCTCCAGATTCTCTTTGGTAGACTTGCCGAAAAGAATGTTCGAGGCTTCAATGGCGGTGTCGAGAGCCTCCTGAGAGTGTACCATCACAGTAACCTCCTCAGCCAGGCGCTTCTGAAGGATGCGGCGACCAGGATCCTGCTTATGTTCCTCGGTGAGGGCATCGATTGTCTCTTTATCGAGTGAAGTGAAAATCTTAATATAGCGCTCTGCATCTTCATCGCTCACGTTGAGCCAGAACTGGTAGAACTTATAAGGCGTGGTGCGTGCAGGGTCGAGCCAGATATTTCCGCTCTCGGTCTTACCGAATTTCTTGCCGTCGCTCTTGGTAATAAGCGGACAGGTGAGGGCAAAAGTCTCAACCTCGTTGCCCAGAGTACGACGGATCAGCTCCGTACCTGTGGTCATGTTACCCCACTGGTCGTTACCGCCCAACTGTAACTTCACGCCATAATGCTGGTAGAGATACAGGAAGTCGTAGCCTTGCAGCAACTGGTATGTGAACTCCGTAAAGCTCAGTCCGTCGCGAGCCGTACCGTTCAGACGCTGCTGCACACTCTCCTTTGCCATCATATAGTTGACGGTGATGTGCTTGCCCACCTCACGGGCAAAGTCGAGGAAAGTGAAGTCCTTCATCCAATCGTAGTTGTTGACCATGATGGCGGCATTGGGTTCTTTCGACTCAAAGTCGAGGAACTTGGCCACCTGCTTCTTGATGCACTCCTGATTATGACGCAGTGTCTCATCATTGAGCAGATTGCGCTCCTGACTTTTGCCAGAAGGGTCGCCAATCATACCTGTGGCACCACCAACAAGGATGATGGGGCGGTGGCCGCAACGCTGCAAATGACGAAGCATCATGATACCGCACAGGTGTCCGATGTGCAGAGAGTCGGCAGTGGGGTCAGTGCCCAGGTAGGCTGTTACCATCTCCTTCTGCAGCAACTCTTCTGTTCCCGGCATTATCTGTGCCAGCATGCCGCGCCATTTCAGTTCTTCAACAAAATTCTTCATATATCTTATACCTTATTATATTATATACTGACATTTACCAGATTCTATGGCACTGGATCGTAGCCGCTTCCTCCCCAAGGATTGCATCTTAAGATTCGCCAGATGGCCAGCCCCAATCCCTTAATAGGTCCGTGTTTCAGGACGGCTTGGCGGGCATATTCGCTGCAGGTGGGCTGAAACCGACAGGAGGGGCCAAGTAGGGGAGAGATGCACAGCTGATAGAATCGGATTGGAAGTATCAGCAGCTGGGATAATATCTTGGAAAGCCACCTCATACCTTTGATGCTATTTTCTTCAGCAGACTGACAATCCGCTTTTCCACCTCTATCGTCGGGCAGTGCTTATCTGAGAGCCACACAAACGCAAGGAGCAATTGCTTGTCTTCTTCGATGTGTCCGCCAAGCAGATGCTTGTTCTTGCGGTAGGCCTCGCGCACCTGGCGCTTCACCCTGTTTCTGTCGACGGCATGCTTGAAACGCTTCTTGGGAACACTGATCAGAATCTGTGTCTCAGCACAATCAGTCCGTCGCTCGGTCTTGGTATAGATGGCTCTCAGAGGATATGCTGCCAGCGACTGGCTGTCACCTTTGTCGAAGAGCGTTTCTATCAGCTGCTTGCTGACGATGCGCTCCTGTTTCCTGAATGTCATAGGAGCCACCATCTTGTCTCTTAACCTTGTGTCTCCAGCATATAGTGCAACAGGGCACCCGTCATGGAAGGATATTTCTCTGTGGGAGCCTCGATGTCCAGCCTGAGCCCTGCATCCTTGGCTGCCTTGGCAGTGGTAGGTCCGAAGGTTGCTATGGCAATCTCGCCTTGCTTGAAATCAGGGAAGTTCTTTGTCAATGATTCGATTCCTGCAGGACTGAAGAAGATCAGCATGTCGTAGTCGAAGTTTTTCACCTCCTCAGGTGTGAAGTCGTTGCTCACTGTCTTGTACATGATGCACTCCTTGTGCTGCAGCTTCTTGGCATCAAGCTGTTTCGACAGACTGTCGTTATGCACATCGCTCATGGGCACGAGATACTTCTCTGTCTTGTGCTTCACCATCATGGGTACGAGATCGTCTACACGACCTGTCTCACCGAAGAAAACCTTACGCTTACGGTACTGTACGTACTTCTGGATATAGAGCGCGATGGTCTCTGTCACGCAGAAGTATTTCATGTCCTCTGGTATGGTTACTCTCAGCTCTTTAGCCATGTTGAAGAAGTGGTCGATGGCATGGCGCGAGGTGAACACGATAGCTGTATAGTCCAGAATGCTCACTTTCTGAGCACGGAACTCCTTAGCGGTGATAGCTTCCACCTTAATAAAAGGACGGAACACCAGCTCTACGTCGAATTTGCTTGCTATATCGAAGTACGGCGACCTCTCACTGGCAGGCTTTGGTTGGGAAACCAGAATCTTCTTGATCATTTATGTCTTAAAAATTTACTTTCAAACTATTCGTGATAACCATCAGCGCAGTCCAAAGAACTGACAAAGGTATCATTTCGAGGGTGCAAAAGTACAAAATAATCTGCAGAAAATAGTCTTTTTGTTTAAAAAAGATGATATACGACTTGTAAAATGTCAGTATTTTAACGAATGAAAGTACGAAAATGAAATAAAATGTGGCGTTTTGCACCGAAATCTGGAAATAGATGAGCAGTAGCACCAGTGGGAAGAGAAGCATGCCCTCGATGGCCGTGATGAAAAGTAACGACCCTAAGAATTGTAAGTTTTTCTTGCGGTCGAAGAACGTCCTGTTTGCCACCGTGTACAATAGCATCTTCACGCAGAAGTAGGCGATGAATGTAGCCATATAGATGCCTAGCAGGGCGTATTCAGAGTCGAGAATGAAACTGTCGTTCCCGCTGCGTATCACGTAGAAGTAGTAGCAGAGTGCCAATAGCAGACATGTTACCACGGCGAACACAATCTGCATCTTGATTTCCAGACCTGTTTCCAACAGCAGGTTCTTGGCTTTCGAGGGGTAGAAGAAATCTTTGGCCTGATGGAGCATGAATCCGGAGATGCGCGACATGACGAGCATGATGAAAAGGAAGCACAGCAGCAACAACCCTGTGATAATATCGTCGTTGTGCAGGGCATAGGGCACAGGGTCGCCTGCGACACCAAAGCGCCCTGCGCTCACCTCCTCATGGTAGAGGGTATCGTCCGAGAAGAAGTTCTCGCGATAATATTGGGGGATATTGACCTTCTTCAGGTCGCGTGGTATCTCGTGCCCAGGCAGATGCAATGTGTCGGGCTGCTCGCTGTAATGGATCTCTGCATGTCCGAACCACGCCTGTATGGCTGAGTCCTGCTGCGCTGGCGTAGCATCTTTAGGCAACAACCGCAGCACCTGATAGGGTGTCTGCGGTTTTGCCGGTTGCCTTACCAGTGAGTCAATGCTATTGAAACTGGAAGGTAGGTTGACGGTGATGCTATCTGGGGGCGTCATGTCTTATGATAGTCCGAAAGCCTGACGGATATCCTCCACACGATCGAGCTTCTCCCAAGTGAACAGCTCCACGTCTATGGTCTTTGTCTCGTGGTAGTGACTGGTGAAGGTCTTCTTCACGATTTCTGATTTGCGCCCCATGTGTCCGTAGGCAGCTGTCTCTGCATACATGGGCTGGCGCAGTTTCAGCGAGCGCTCAATAGCCTTCGGGCGCAGGTCGAACAGTGCTTCTATCTTCTTGGCGATCTCGCCGTCACTCATCTTGACATTGCTTCTTCCGTAGGTGTTTACGTAGATGTTCATGGGCTTGGCTACACCGATGGCATAGCTGACCTGTACCAACATCTCATCGGCTACACCTGCTGCCACCATGTTCTTGGCGATATGGCGCGCTGCATAAGCGGCACTACGGTCTACCTTCGAAGAGTCTTTGCCTGAGAAGGCACCGCCTCCGTGGGCACCCTTGCCGCCATAGGTGTCGACGATAATCTTACGACCCGTGAGGCCTGTGTCACCATGAGGACCGCCGATCACGAATTTACCCGTGGGGTTCACGTAGTACTTGATATCCAGACCGAAGAGGTCGAGCACTTTCTGAGAGTGGATTTGCTGCTTCACGCGGGGGATGAGGATATTGATGACGTCGTCTTTGATCTTGGCGAGCATCTTCTCGTCCTCGTCAAATTCGTCATGCTGGGTCGAAACTACGATGGTATCGATGCGCTCGGGAATGCCCTCGTCAGAGTACTGCACCGTTACCTGGCTCTTGGCGTCGGGGCGCAGGTATGTCATCTCCTTGCCTTCCTTACGGATTTCGGCCAGTGTGCGCATAATCAGGTGAGCCAGGTCGAGACTGACAGGCATATAGCTCTCTGTCTCATTGGTGGCGTAACCGAACATCATGCCCTGGTCGCCGGCACCCTGCTCGTCTTCGTTACCGTTGTCCACACCACGGTTGATGTCGGCACTCTGCTCATGAATGGCACTCAGGATACCGCAGGAATCACCGTCGAACTGATACTCAGCTTTGGTATAGCCGATACGCTTGATGGTGTTGCGGGCAATGGTCTGCAGATCGATATAGACATCACTGCTCACCTCTCCCATGATAACTACCTGACCTGTCGTAACGAAGGTCTCACAAGCCACACGAGCCTTGTCGTCGTAGGCCAGAAACTGGTCTAAGATGGCGTCTGAAATCTGGTCGGCCACTTTGTCAGGATGGCCCTCAGATACTGATTCTGATGAAAATAAATATGACATATTCTGAAATTTGGTTGCAAAATTAACACAATTTGGGCGAAATACCAAATAAAACCATAAAAAATCATGCGAGCAATCTCTTGGAGAAATAATGCACGGGATACCAGACGGACAGGAAGCCGACAATCAGTACCGTGATAAAGACCAGCACGATATCTTCAGGATGCACGCTGACGGGGTAGGCATTGATGACGAAATTGCCACTGCTTGAACCCAGTCCCACGATGCCGAACTGCTGCTGTGCCCAGCATAGGGTCAAGCCGAGAATGATACCGATGACGGCACCGATGGCAGAGATCATACGCCCTTCGAACAGGAAGATGCGTACAATCTGGCGGTCGGAGGCTCCCAGGTTTCTCAGGGTGACCACATCGTCTTTCTTGTCGATGATGAGCATCGAGAGCGAGCCGATGATGTTGAAGCAGGCCACCATGAGGATGAACGTCAGGAAGAGATAGGCAATCAGCTTCTCGATCTTCATGATCTTAAAGGTGTCGTCCTGCTGCTCGAAGCGGTCTTTCACCACGAAGCGCTCACCGCAGAGCTGACTGATCTCAGCCTTTACCGCATCAAAATTGCTGCCTGCCTTCAGACGGAGTTCGAGCGAGGAGAGCATCCCCTGCTGTGCGAAGAGTCTTCGGGCGAAGGCGATGCTCGTAAGGATATAGTTCTTGTCGTATTTCGACTGCTTCACATTGAAGAGCACGCCTGGCGAATATAGCTCATCTTCCTCGAAAGCCTCTTCGGGAGCAGTCATGTCGAGCTGCCCCTCACGGCGTGGCGCATAGATGTGCAGGGGCTCTTCGTAGTAGTAGCCTGTGCCCAGCACTTCTGCCAGACGGATACCAGGGATGCCATAGTCCATATCGGCAGCATGAAGACTGAAATCGCCTTCGCCGATCAGGATCTCGTTGATATGCGTGAGCTGGGAGAAATTATCGTCGACACCTTTGATGACGACCATGGCCTGGCGACCGCGATAGATGGCGAGGGCCATGTCTTCCACGCTCTCAGTGGCTACCTCGATCTGAGGCAGCTGTCGTATCTGTGTCAGCACAGGGTCGTCGGCAGCCACAGTCTTACCCTCTTTGGGCATCACCTTCAACTGAGGGTCGAAGGAGGTGAAGAAGGTAGCAACGAGGTCGTGGAACCCATTAAACACGCTGAGGGTGACGACCAAGGCCATCGTAGCCACAGCCACACCAACTACGGAAATGCCACTGATGACATTAATGGCATGAGTGGATTTCTTAGAGAATAAGTACCTCCGCGCTATAAAGAAGGGAAAGTTCATTTTTCACTTCTTCAACAGTTCATCGATGTGCTCGATATAGTCGAGAGAGTCATCGATGAAGAATCGCAGTTCAGGCACGATGCGCAGCTGATTCCTTACGCGCGTACCTAATTCATATCTGATAGCCTTGTTGTTGGCATTGACATTCGCCAGGATCTCCTCGCCCTTCTCGCTGGGGAAGATGCTCAGGTAAGCCGTACAGATACTGAGATCGGGTGAGATCTTGGTACGGGTCACGCTGATCATCGTGCCATGCGTGGCGCGGGTCTGCTGTTGGAATATCAATGAGAGCTCCTTCTGGAGCATCCGGGCAATTTTGTTCTGTCTTGTCTCTTGCATAATTTTCTCTTTTATGTTTTTATGCTTATTTTTTCCTTATGATGGTTAGGCCGTCGCGGAGGGGCAGGATCACCTGTTCCACTCTCTCGTCAGCGGCGATATAGTCGTTGAAGGTCTCAATGCCCTGCGTCTGATGGTCTTTGTCGTAGGCGTGGTCTACCACGTGTCCGTCCCAGAGTGTGTTATCAGCAAGGATGAAGCCACCTGGTCGCAGAATGCTCATCGTCATCTCGTAGCAATCGCGGTAGGTGCGCTTGTCGCCGTCCATGAACACCAGATCGAACGTGATACCGAGTTTCGGAGCCTCTTGGAGGGCATCACCGATGATGAATTCAATCTTGTCGGCCACCGCAGAACCTTCTATCCAGGGACGCGTAAAGTCCTCCATCTCGTCGTTGATCTCGAAAGTATAGAGTTTTCCGCCCTCAGGCAGTCCTTCAGCCATCGAGATGGCGCTGTAGCCGCTGAATGTCCCTATCTCGAGCACGCGCTGGGGGCGTATCATGCTCACGAGCATCTTCAAGAGTCTTCCCTGCAGATGTCCGCTGGCCATACGTCCGTGGATGGTGTGGATATTGGTAGCGCGCCAGAGCCGATACAGGTACTCTGGCTCCGGCTCAATATGCTGCAAGATGTACTCCTCTAACTCCCTCTTCAAACTCTTAACTCTTAATTCTTAATTCTTCATTCTTCATTCTTCATTCTTAACTCCTTCATCGCTTCTATCGCTAATCTGTAGCTGTCGAGACCGAAGCCGCAGATGACACCCTGACAGGCTGAGGAGATCATCGAGTGATGACGGAACTCCTCGCGGCGATGAACATTAGAGATATGAACCTCGATGACCGGGCACTTCAGCGAGCGGATGCAGTCGTGAAGCGCGATACTCGTGTGGGTATAGGCACCGGCATTCAGCACGATGCCGTCGTAGCCCTCATAGAATCCCACCTGCTGCATCTTGTCGATGAGTTCACCTTCGACGTTGCTCTGATAGTAGTCTATCTTCACGTCGGGATAGCGCTTACGCAAGTCTGCCAGACAGTTGTCCATCGACTCTGAGCCGTAGATGCCTGGCTCCCGCTGCCCCAGGAGATTGAGGTTCGGGCCATTGATTATCTGAATCTTCATACGGATGTTGATATATATCGTGTGCAAAATTACGGCTTTTTTTTGAAAAACAAAAAAAAAGTTGTAACTTTGCATAAAATATATGGGCAAGGACATGATCAGAGGCTATGTGCGCTACCTGAAGTTGCAGCGCGGCATGTCGGGCAACACGCTCGACGCCTATCAGCGTGACCTCCAGAAACTGCTCGACTACCTTGGCCGCGAAGGGAAAGATGTGCTCGAAGTGACCTTGGAGGATCTGCAGCACTTCGCAGCTGGTCTCCACGACATCGGCATCCATCCCCGTTCGCAGTGCCGCATCCTGAGTGGCATCCGCTCGTTCTATCACTTCCTGCTCCTCGATGGCTATCGCGACGACGATCCTACGGAGCTGCTCGAGTCGCCGCAGATAGGCGAACATCTGCCCGAGGTGCTCTCCACGGCTGAGGTTGATCAGCTTGAAGCCTCCATCGATCTCTCGAAATGGGAGGGTCATCGCAACCGTGCCATCATCGAGACGCTCTTCTCTTGCGGACTGCGCGTCAGCGAACTCGTCAATCTGAAACTTTCCAGCCTTTATCTCGATGAGGAGTTCGTGCGCGTGCTGGGTAAGGGGAGCAAGGAGCGACTGGTGCCCATCTCCAAGCGCGCCATCCAGGAGCTGCACTACTGGTTCGACGATCGCAACCACATGAACATCAAGCCTGGCGAGGAGGATTATGTGTTTCTCAACCGTCGTGGGGCTCATCTCACGCGCGTGATGATCCTTATTATGATCAAGCGCCAGGCAGAGTTGGCAGGCATCCAGAAGACCATCTCGCCCCACACCTTGCGCCACTCGTTTGCCACAGCTTTGCTCGAAGGCGGCGCCGATCTCCGCATCATCCAGGCACTATTGGGCCATGAGCGCATCGGCACGACTGAGATATATACCCATATCGACACTTCGACGCTCCGCAGCGAGATCCTGCAGCATCATCCCCGCAACATGAAGTGATCACCCAAGAATAATCCCCGCCGTTGAGCGGGGATTACTGCTTCTGTTATCTGTTTCTCGGAATATCGAAGATGAAGCGCGAGCCGTCGGTATAGCTCTCGTCGAGCCAGATCTTGCCGCCCAGCAGTTTCACGATAGCCCTGCAGATGGAGAGTCCCATGCCTTGCAGCTTCTGGTTATCGCCCATCTCACGGAAGGTGTCAAACACGTGCTCCCTGCGTTCTTCCGGTATACCCTTACCCGTATCCGTTACACTGACACGTACATTGTTCTCGAAATCCGAGCATTTGACGGTGATAACGCCCTTGTCGGTATACTGTAGGGCATTATGTATCAGGTGACTCAGCAGTGCCTTGACAGCCTCTTCGTTGGTCTTGATCTCATAGTTGTCTTCCAGTTCTGTCTCGAAGAACATTCTCACGCCCTCTTTACATAATGGTCGCAGGGAGTCTACCATGTAGCGGCAGAGATAGTTAGGCGACCAGAGATAGTTCATGGGCAGCGACTTCTTGCTCTCGTAGTAAGCCAGTTCCGACATCTCGTCGATCATTTTGGTGATGGTCTTCGAGTTGTCCTTGATGATCGTGCTCAGCTGCTCGCGCTCATCGGGGCTGATGTCATATTCCCTGGAGCCCAGCATGTCTGAGAATCCCGCGATAGGACTCAGTGGCTGGCGCAGCTCGTTGGTGATGCTGGTGATGAACTCGTTCTTCATGTCGAAGGCTTCCTCTGCTTTCTGGAGGGACTTGTCTGATTCTGCCAGCTTCTTCTCCAGCAGCTTCACGCGCTGGTGGCGCTGCCAGATGATGAGGATGAAGATGATGACGATGGCAATGGCGACGGTGTACGACAGCAGGCGCTTCAGCTTGCCGTATTCATCTTCCAGCAACTTCTGTTCCAGCTTCATGCGCTCATTATTCATCTGCACATAGCAGCTGGCCACCACATTGCCGTGAGATACCAGCACGATCGAGTCGTTGATCTTCTTGAATCTGACCATCTGCTCGTAGGCTTCCTTGTCCTTGCCCATACGGTGGTAGATCACGGCCATACGCTCTGCCTGCTTGTCGGGCGAGAGATCCTTACAGAGGCGCATCGCCTCGTCGTAGTTGCCGTTCAGGATATGGTAGTTCACCTCTACCACAGGCTCCACCGTGCCGATGCCGTCGGTCTTCTTCAGCTCCATCAGCACGTTGTAGATGCTGTCGTAGAGCTCCTTGTTGTTCTTGTTGAAGGCAAACTGGCTGATGCGGAACAGGGCTCTGCCCTTGTGGATGGGAGCCACGTTGGGTTCTGCCAGTATCTGGCGGGCATACTTCAGTCCTGCCTTCTGATCCTTGCGGTGGTTGGCAATCTTCATCAGCTCCTGCAGGTCGTCGCCAGCGCTCTCATTGGGGAAATATTTGTGGAAGAAGGCAACAGCCTTCTGGAATCCATCCTCGGCAGCCTGATAGTCCTGTCGCTGGAGCGAGATGTTGGCTTTGGTGTGCAGGGCGATATAGCTGCCCCAGAAGCTGTTCTGGTCGATGGCGTATTGCTCGATCATACTGGCTATCTCCTCAGCCTTGGCGTAGTTCTGGTGGGTAGCCTCGAAGATGGCCTGATTTCCCCAGGCTTTATAGAATATGCGCTCGGCACCCTGCTTCTTGCTCTCTTCCTTCAGCTGCTCGGTGACTTTCATGAACTGCTCTATCTCGTCGGTGCTGATAAGCCGCAGCATCTCAGCCTGTAGTTTTGTCAATTCAGTGCTTTCACTGGCCATGACAGGCAGGCTCGTCAGACAGAATACTGTCAGTAATAAATGGTTAATCAATCGTTTCATAAATACTATAATTTTTATACTCAATTGTTATTGTTCATGCTAAGATGGTTGCAAATATACGTATTTTTTCTGATTTTTACTTGCTTTTTTGCGGAAAAATGCATACCTTTGCATAATATTACTATAATATTCGCTTTATGATGGCTAAAAACGAGGTTTACATTAATAATATAAGGTGGCAGAAGTTTCTGTTTCCCGTATTGGTTTTATGCTTGTCTTTCTCCCCTTCAGGTGCCTTGGCACAGACAGGAGGCAGCAGGGCCTATACCGAAGATCGTCCGCTCGTCTATGAAGATGTGGCGACTTGGGCACCCTATTCCTTCCTCAACGAAGAGGGTCAGCCCGATGGCTATAACATCGAGCTGGTGAAGTTGCTGCTCAACGAACTCGATATCCCCTATGTCATCAGGCTGAAGCCCCTCAAGGAGGTCATGAATGATCTCAAGACGCATCAGGCTGATCTCGCGATGGGACTGGCTGCAGGTATCAGCTCCCTCCCCGCGCACTTAGGGCACGATGCCATCGTCCTTTCCACCCAGAGTGTCGTCACGCCGAAGAGCAAGCCTGTCACGATCAAGAATTTCCGCGATCTGAGCAAGCCGGGCACAAAGGTCATCGTCGCCGATTCCAGCTTCTGCCATCAGCTGATGCTCGACTTTGACTGGGATGATCATATCGTGGTAAGCAAGAATATCCTGGAGTCGATCAAGCAGGTGAACGACCAGCAGGAAGGACAGATCGTAAGTAGTACGCTTACCCTGAAATGGCTCATCAAGCAGTATCAGTTGGATAAGGTGGAACTGACGCCTGTCAACATGCCTCACGGCGAATACAGATTCATGTCGCACGATCAGCACCTGCTCCATCAGCTCGATGAGGCTTATTCCAGACTCTTCACCGCCGACAAGCTGGAGCCGCTCGAGAACAAGTGGTTCTATCCCGATCGCGAAGAGCCGCAACCCCTTGCATGGGTGTGGTATCTGGTAGTCTTGGCACTGCTGCTGCTGGCTGCCGCCGTCGCCTATATCGTGTTCTACAGACTGAAGGACCTGCGCGTCACGGCGGCAAACAACAGGCTGAACCACCGCCTGGCACTCATCATCGAGACCTGCCAGGTGCGCATCTGGACTTATCATGTGGACCGCAAGGAGTTTGCCTGGCACAACGAGAACGGAAAGGTGGCCTGCACCTACTCCTTCGATGAGTTCATGCAGCGTTACAACCAGCACGACACCAATCTGCTGAAGGATGCCATCTACCGTCTGGTGAATCAGCATAAGGATGCCCGAGGCCACGAGGAGGAAGAGCTGAAGCTCGAGCTCCAGGCCAAGGATGTGGAGGGTGGCGACGACAGCGTCCGCGATTTCGTCGTCGTGCTGTCTGTGCTGAGTCGCGACAAAGACGGGCGTCCCACGGTCATCATCGGCACCAAGAAGGATGTCACTGCAGCGCGCGATCTGCGCAAGGTCAATGCAGCGCGCTCGCTGCGCTACTGGTCGATGTTCTATACGCCCGACTCGGGGGTTATCTTCTTCGATAAGCAAGGCTGTGTCAAGAATGCCAATGTCATGGCCTGCGAGATGTATCAGTGCGACATCGACGAGAAGGTCAGTGCCCATACCCACCTCAACGACTGGTTCCATACCGGCTTTACCGATCTCAGCGAAGCCGACGGGCATCATGCCACCAGCGATGTGGGCGACCAGCAGATAGAATACATGCTGAAGACAGTCCATAACGATCGTGGCAGTCTGCTGGGTGTCTTCGCCTTCTGCCGCTATCTGGCTGCCGTCGTCGTTCTTTTCGCCTTCGTGCTCGAGGCATCGGCACAGGCTCTCTCCGAGCGATACAACCGTCAGCGCCCCGTCGTGATCGTCTGCGACAGGGATCTGAAGCCTTACGAGTTTATCAACGACGCAGGCGAGGCTGCAGGCTGTAACGTCGAAATCGTCAAGGCTGTGCTCAACAAGCTTGATCTGCCCTATAAGTTTGTGATGAAGGAGAGGCATGTGATGCAGATGACCTTCGAGAATAGCGGTACCGACCTGATTCTCGCCAATGGCCACCAGCAAGGCGGGTCTTTCTATGTATCCAAGAATGCCATCAACTTCTTGCACATTGGAAATGATTCACTGCTCGATATCCATTTCGTCGGCAAGGATCGTCAGCTCGTCGATCAGATGAGCGCCCAGTATGATTTCCTGCGCCAGCGAGGCGATATTGCCGCGATCAGGAATCGCTGGCTCCATCCCGAGCTCGTCGAGCCCGAGTCCACGCCTCCAGTGGTCTATATCATGATCGGTCTGCTGTTGCTGGCTGCCGTCCTCTATCTGCTTTCTGTTCTGGTGCGGGCGCATATCCGCAGGATGAGCTCCAGCTCCGACGAGGTGCAGCGCATCATGTACAAGGCGCTCCACATGGGTAATTACGACGTGATGCAGTACGACATCGCCCGCAACCGCATCACCAATCAGTATGGCACCATCCTGCCCGATGACGGACTGACCCTTGAGGGCTACATACAGCGCATCGACCCCAGCCAGCGGGCGGAGTTCTCACAGAAGATGCGAAGTCTGTTGGAAGGCCGTGAGCGCCATCTCGAACTGAACAAGCGCTGGAACCACGGCACTGAGGAGTCGCCCGAGTATCGCTATTTCCAGGGGCATGCCATCTGCGAGCTCGACAAGAAGGGGCGCCCTGCCTATGTCATCAATGCCGTCAACGATGTGACGCAGGAGACGAAGGAGGTGCTCTCTGCCCGCGATCAGATGTGCCGTTACAAAGTGCTGTTGAGTAATCCTTTCGTCGCTATGGCCTTCTACGATAAGAGAAGTGAGGTGATCGATCAGAACGACGCCATGCGGAAGTTCGGCGATGCCAAGGCCTCGAAGCATGTCCAGCCCCTTTACAATGCCAAGGGCGAGATAGCCTGCTTCTTCGTCTCCAAGCCCCTTTCGGGCAGCGACGAAAAGGCTTAGGTCACTTGAACTGGAACAGGTGGATGAATCCCGTTGTGGTAAACACGTCGAGCACCACCTCCTTCAGCCCTTTGATGTAGAGGCTGCAGCCATTGGCGCGACAACGCTGGTTGATGGCCATCAGCATGCGCAGTCCACTCGATGAGATATATTCCAGTCTGCTGCAGTCGATCACGATCTCTGTGTCCTTGAGGTCGAAGAGTGGTTCTATTTCCTTTTCTGTCTGTTGAGTCACCGAGGTGTCGAGCCGTCCGTCAAGGATCAGCGTCGCCTGGTTGGCGCTCTCTTTTCTGATGGTTGCTTCCATTGCTATACTAATTTTTGATTCTTCTTAATGTCTTTGGTCATCGTCAGCACGTTCTGGCCGTTCTTGCGCTCATAGCTGAAGGTGTCCATATAGTGGCGTATCAGGTGGATGCCCAGACCGCCGATGGTCTGGTTCTTCACGACGCGTTTCACGTCGACCTCCTCGTTGGCGGTGGGGTCGAATGGTAAGCCGTCGTCGCGCAGCTCGAAGGTGATGGTTTGCTCGTCGGCAAACACCTCCAGCAGGATGGTTGAGCGCTTGCCCTCGGGGAAGGCGTAGTTCATCACGTTCACCACCGCCTCCTCGATAGCCAGGTTCACGCCAGCCGTCGTCAGCTCGTTGAAGCGCATGTCCTCGCAGATGCTGCCCACGAAGATGGCCAGTGCCGGCACCTCCTGCACATTGTTCAACAGCGAGATGCCTCGGTGGTATTTGTGAGGTGTCTGCCCGCCATTATACTTGATGGCGAGCAGCGAGATGTCGTCGCTCTGCGGGATGCCGCCCACGAAGGTGCGCTCTGCCTGGCGCATCTTCTGCACAAACGTGCGCGAGTCGAGATGCTCTGCCGACAGGCGGAGTGCCTCTTCACACATACGGCCTTTGCCGAAAGGCTTGTGCTCCGTCGTCTCTGCCTCCGTATAGCCGTCGGTATAGAGGAAGAGGGTCGTGCCCCTGTCGATGAGCGACCGCTGCTCCGAGTATTCCCAGTCGTCGCGCAGTCCCAGCGGGATATTGTTGTCTGCATTCACGAATCGGGTGTGTGCACCACCCACCAGCACGGGAGGCTCGTGGCCTGCATTGGTGTAGAGCAGATGGCCCGTCGAGAGGTCGAGCACACCCATGAAGAGCGTGACGAACATGAACGAGTCGTTGCTCTGGCACACCGAGCGGTTCATGGATTCCACGATGAGCTTAGGCGAGGTGTGCGTCAACGATGCACTGCGGAACATCGAGCGCGCCACCGCCATCACCAGCGCTGCCGGCACACCCTTGCCCGACACGTCGCCGATGCTGAAGTAGAGCTTGTCGTCGCGGATGAAGAAGTCGAAGAGGTCGCCGCCCACCAGCTTGGCCGTCACCACCTCGCCGTAGATGTCGATCTCGTTGCGCTCGGGGAATGGCGGGTACACCTTTGGCAGCATCTGCTGCTGTATGTCGCTGGCAATCTTCAGCTCCTGCTCCAGCGCCACCTTCGAGGCCGTCGTCTCCTGCAGCTCGTTGACATATTTCGACAGTGAGAACTGCATGTTCCTGAAGGCCGTGCGCAGCGAGTCCACCTCGCGGCTCTTCACCTCGGGCAGCTCCACGCCGAAGTGCCCCTTGGCCACCTCGCCGGCAGCCTTCACGAAGCGCCCCAGCGGTCTCATGTTCTTCCAGATCAGCTGGTGGCACAGAATATAGCAGATGATCAGTCCGATGCCGAACACGACGAGGATGAGATAGAACAGTACGTTGCCGTTATGATAGATGATCGCTGAGGGCACCACGATGGCCACCGTCCAGTCGGCATATTTCACATACGAGTAGAACACCCACGAGTCGATGCCGTCGTTGGGCATTCGGAAGATGCCGCTCTCGCCTTTTAGCATCTTGCGCACCATCGCGTCGTCGAGGGTGTCGGGAGTCAGCGCAACGACGTCCTGGAGTCTCCGTCTCAGCACGCGCGCATTGTTAGGATGGATCAGGTAAGTACCGTCACTGTCGATGATGAAGCTGTACGACTGCTCCTGGAATCCCTCCTCGAATTGCTCATGGTTCTGGCGGTCGATGCGCTGATGGCGCTCTCTGAGCCACTCCAGCGACACGTCGGCTCCCAGCATGCCCACCTTGCGCCCCTGACGGTCGTGGATATGCGTCAGATAGCTCGTCGTCAGCTGCCTCGAGGCGGCACGGTCGAAGTAGGGTGGGGTCCAGTCGCCCTCCGGATTATTAAAGGCACCCCTGTACCATGTGTGTACCAGGTAGTTGGGGTGATTCTCATTCATCTGCCTGCCTTTGATCACGTCGGCCGTGTCGCGCCAGGCATAGATCTCAAAGTTATGGCCTTTCTGGGGGAAGACGTCGGGCTCGAAGATGAGTCGGCAGCTCGACATATACTTGTTCTGTCTCACCATGCGCTCCAGATGCTCCTGCAGCTTGTCGGGGTCGTCGATGTCGCGCTCTACGTCGTTGATATTGTTGATGGCAGCCACGTAGACGTCCGAGAGCACGCCCCTGATCCTCTCATTCGAGTTGAAGAGGATGCTCTCATAGCGCGATTCGGCCTCACGAGCCATACTCTCTCTTGTGACCAGGTAGATGCCGCACATGATGGCTGCCGATGTCAGCAGCAGTACCGCCATGATCCTGAGACTCAATCTGTTTGCAAACGTCCATTTCTCCATAGTCTGCCAGTTTTCTTGATAGTTACGTATAACTTATCATTCTTTCTTTTTTGAATTGTCAATGATGATTAATTTCTCCGCAAAAATAGACAATTTTTCCCAAATGTGCAATTTTTTTAGCCGTTTTTCACGTTTTTATCCTTAGATAACAGCCAAAAAGCAAAATTTCGCCAGTTTCCCCGCGAATAGCCCCTCACCGCGAGTGCTCCCCGCAGCCCCCCCAGCTCTGCCGCAGCCCTCGGGTCTTGGCGCAGCCCCCGGGTCTTGGCGCAGCCCCCGGGTCTTGGCGCAGCCCCCGGGTCTTAGCGCAGCCCTCGGGTCTGGCGCCAAAGTACAGTCGCCTGCGACTTTACTTTGGGGCCTGACCCCAGCAACCACTGCGCACCAGACTTTACTTCGGGGCCTGACCCCAGCAACCATGTCTGAAGAACTAACGGACGCAGGCGGATGGACGTTCGCAGTGTACTCTCACTACAACAGGGTCCATTTCTGAGCTCGGAACGCTGCCCATCGCTTTTCAAACGAAGCGAGATGCTGTTGTTTAAGATCCTCTGTCAAGAATGACTTCGTGATGCTCAAGCG
>ONKL01000005.1 GCA_900318395.1 uncultured Prevotella sp. | reverse complement strand
TGAGAAACAGTCTCACTTTTGAGGCGTAGAAGCCTCCTTCTTTTTTCTTGTTGATCATTCTATGAAGCGTTTAAAAACAAAACGCCGCAAAGATAATCATTATATATATGGTACGCAATACGGTCTAAAATGACCGCTTACGGATTCTCTTACTGCATCTGGTATCAGTCTTTTATCGTTATAGTCATTGTTGTATGACGAAAGGACTTTTCGCATAAAATCTTATAGGGTCACATCGATGATAATGTGACCGTAAGAGAAAAACTATTTCTACTATTAAGATTTCAATTAAGTAAAGTACTTTTTCTTGTGGATAGCGCTTATCACATGTGATTTACGTACCATTTCGATTACATCATCAATGTGCTCATCCTTCAAACGACCAATTACGGAGGTCGTACCTTCACTGATTCCGGCAGAGATCGAACGAACGCTCCGCTCTATCACAGACGAGGCACAAAGAAAAGAATCATATCTCAAAAAGGGGTAATCAACATGACGAAGAGGATATTGTAGATTTAACAGCTCTTGTTTATTGAATATCGCCCTATGAATATTTGAATTGATAAAGAAGAAGCCACAGATAGCGTCTTCGCTTACACCCATGACCACAAAGAACTTCTGGTGGTCTATGCCGTCAAAATCAGAGAGGAGAATATCACCTCTCTTGATACTCTGGGTAATAGCTGTTATAGGGAGTTCCATCAGACAACGGCTTCTTCAGCTTTTAATTGCTCCTCAATAAACTGAATATACTCGTCACTATCGCCCATCTCTGTCAAACGGTCTCTAACAGAGATTTCACCATTTTGGCGTGTATTACTCCAAGCATAGCCGTGCGAAGCATCAGACACGGCGTTAAAGTCCTTGTCTTTCAGTTCTGCTATGTATTTATTGAGTAAGTCCACATCAGTCTTTGACAGGTAGTCCATATCTGGCTCATGGGTAGAAACTATATCCTTGTTGTTGACAAAATGGAAAAGATGTTGGCGAATGTCATCCACCTGGGAGGCAAAGTAGCTATCGCCCCTGACGGCCTTGAAAAGGTCATAGACACAGGTTGGCACAGGTCCAAAGTCCATTCTTATATAAGAGTCGCCCGTGATAGAGCGTCCATACTTGGACAGGTGCTCGTTATCGGCAAAATAAAGTATCTTGTGACATTTATGAATGTCGCAAGTACCACCCATCTGCTGCAGAATATACAGAATGGCCTGAATGGCTACTTCTTGCTTAAACAACTTCGTTTGTTTCATCTTCTTTCCATTTTTTCGCCGCAAAGATACGAAGAAAATTGGTTCCTTCCAAATTTTGGAGCAGTAAATGCAAAGGAAAGCTTGGTATGCGTCCGAATCTTGGGCCCAAAATCAATTCCAAACTTCCTGAAGGCCTTTCTTCCAGTCAGGAAAGGGAGGGTTTTCGTAGAGTTCCTGACAGATGGTTGCCACCTTGTTGGCAAGAGTCAGAATGGCTTTCATGATCTTTTCGTCAAGTTCCAACATGATGGGGATCTTAACAGAAGAGTCCAGATTAATTCCTAGCCCATGCATCTCATGACCTTTACTTCCGAAGACCATCTCCCTGACATTATCAGGATCTTCGCCTACCAACACTTTATAAAGCGTTGGGCAGTTCTTCTCTATGCGAGGCATCTGAACTGCGGGATTCTGCATTCTATTGAAGTAGTTGCCCCAATTGGTGAAGAGTAAGAGATGACCATCTCGCGTATGGGTCATATTGATTATGACATATTCGCCTGGTGACATCTTGATGATAGCCTCAATGCACTCTTTTCTGAAGCAGAAGGTGTAATTGGGCGTTTCCTGATGGAAGGTTGCACCTGCTGTCGTGGAATATACTTTTCGCATAAAATCTTATAGGGTCACATCGATGATAATGTGGCCTGGGTTTTTCTTTTAGAAAGAAATGGTTTAAGAAATTATTTTTTACCGATCTCCCCGCTCGAGCTATGCTCGCTTGGCTTGTCCAAGAACCCTCTTAGCTGTTTTGTTCATGGAACCAAAGAAGCATCCACCTAACCAAGCCTTCCCTATATGGAAGGATGTAATTGATTCCGAGAGCTGGCTCTCTCCATCAAAGTTTTGGTATGGCTCGCAAAGCCTGTGCCCCTTCGGGGCGAGCCATGGGTTTTATTTGGCCCTGCGGGCTACAATAATTAAGATAATAATCTATTGCCATGCTAAAACACCGAGGTTTTGATAGTATTACTTAAATGCTATCCAAGTTTACCTGTCAGGATTTCTGTTTCCAAGATACTATATACATAAGCAGTGCTTTGCGAGTACAGCCCAATGCTCTCGTCTAACAGTTTGGTATATGTCTCAGAATTATATATAGTATCAAGGGCCTGTTTCATTGTCATTCCACGATCGCCCATCAAGCGGAGGGCCAACTCTTTCACCAGTTCCTCTATCATGAAGGTCACTTCTGCCTGCCTCATAGTTTTCTTAGATATTTTAGCGAACGCTCCGTACCAAAGAAATACTGATACGTCTCACCACCTTTGTGTTCTAATTCTTTCACGAACTGCTCCCAGTCTATAAGGTTTGCATCGATACGACGCATCTGGAAACCGATGTCATCATCTGCTATAGGACCATAAATAATGTCGTAGGAGTGCAGTGATGTGCTGGTCTTGTTCTTGCGGTTTTTATGGACGAACTGTCCCCATTCCAAAGAGTATTTCTCGAAGCGCAGGTAGGCCACATTATCAGCCTTTACAGCCTCTTCATCGAATTCATAACGGGTGACGATAGGGATGCCTCCCAACAGGCGCGCCTTCTTCCCTGCCATCTCAAGAGCCTGATTCTCATCTGGTGACAGGTAGAAACCCACTCCGAAATCCTTGCCAGGCTTCGACTTACTAAAGTCTATAGCCTCGATTTCTACATTCGAACCGTGATAAAGTATCATATCAATGCACCCCCATTCTTATGGCAATATTGTGCTAGGTCATCAACCACGTCCTCAAATGACTGTGTGTGCTCCACATTATAGAACTCATCAACAAAGTCTATCCCCTTGAAGCGATCCAGATAACGGTATGCTTGCTGCGGGTTCAGCGAGAACCGAGTGGAGAATTCATTCACCACGGCAATGATATATGCTATTTTATTGTTGATATCAGGCATAAGCAATACGTATTTTTATAGATTGGTGCAAAGATACAACAAATTTCTGAAACATCCAAGTTATTTTAGATAAAAAGAACAGAAGCGCTCGGCTTTGCCGCTTGCTACCGAAGGGACGCAAGAACATATAATAATCTATACCATGCTAAAACACTCGGGGAGCACCACGCGGCTAGGGGTAGACAGCCACGACGAGCGGGGTGGGTGGGAGCGAACGCTTAGAGAGCGGGGAGAAATTCATTCAAGAACTCTTCGGCAGTGATATGACGGATATCAAACTCGTTAAAGCCTTTACTATCCCTCGTCAGAATAATATCAGCATCGATGGTCTTCGAAGAAAAATACTGTACCGTATCCTCAAAGTCAAAACCTTCGCGCGACAATGCTTTCTCAATAATCAAAGAATCGACCGCAGACACTTGGCAGAGCTTAAATAGAGACTTCATGCTCTTATATAAAGCATCCTTATCGTACACCTTTCGCAGAATATAAAAAGCCGTAATGAAACTTTGTGCACATACCGCCAATTGAATCTTACCTTTTACTGCCAGATCGAATACTACAGCAATAGGCATGTAATGACCACGATTGCTATCGTAGAAATCGAGAATAACATTAGTGTCTAAAAATACTTTCATCGGTACTTTTCTTCCAATAGTTCTGCTATCTCTTCTTTGTAATCGCCATAAATGCTCTTGCGTTGACCAGGAGCCATAGCAATTACCTCTGCAGAGAGTTGATAACCATCCCAAATATGAGCTGTATTATCGGATACGTCATTCTTACGAGCGTCATGATGAACCTTACCAGCATGAAGCTCGTCAAACGCCCTTGTCAGACTCTCTTTAACCATTGCTTTTTGAACTTTGGTCTTATCTTGTTCGGCAAGGAGTCGCTTTGTGAGTGCCTTGCGAACAGCTTTTGTCTGGCCCTGTATGAGTACCCAAAGGGCATCAACTGTACTTATTTCACTTGTCTGTGAAGGTATTGTCGTCATCATAACTTTATCTTTTTGCGGGCAAAGATAAGGATTTTATTGGAAATATCCAAATTTTGAGGCAATTATCTACTTACTATTCGCGCTATAGGATGCTTTCAGGCTGCTTGCTGCCTTAGTCTTGACAGAAGAACAGATTAAAGACATAATAACAGAAGACTCGCTTTAGCGCTTTCACAAAGCGTAGCGACTGAAAGAACGATTATTTAGACAGAAGGATATAAGAGGGGGTCACCACATTTTGGAATGTAGCGAGATCTTCTTGACCGTTTGGAGTTTGAAGTCCGTTTTGCACTGATTACCAGCGACATAGTAAGACAATCACATCGTAATCTCCTCGGGGGAGATTACGATGCCTTGTCAATGCGCCGATTTCAGACACATCTCCGCGTGATGATTAATCAATTTTTTGTATTTCTATTGAAAATTTATCTAAAAAAACGTGCAAGATTCCTTTTATTTTCGTACCTTTGCAGACGAATCAACATCTCCCCCGAGGAGACTACGATGCTGATTTGCTTCCCGATTATGTGTTTTTCAGGAAGTCGACGAGGAGGTCATGACAGGTGTTGTCGAGATCGCCCTGGTCGATGGAAGCGAGGTAGATTTGGGTGGTGAGCAACGACTCATGACCGAGGCTCTCGCTAATCATGGCCAAGGGGACGCCGTGCCGCAAGGCGTAGGTGGCCCAGGAGTGACGGGCGACATACATCGTGAGACTGGGCGTGAGCCGCATCAGCTGCGAGAGGCCATGGAGGGCGTAGTTCACTCGCTGTTGGGCACGGAGGAGCTGGTAGCGGTTGCCCTGGCTGTCGAGGATCGGGAGGAGATAGCCCGAGGACTGGTAACGTGGTGTCTGAAACTGCGGATAAGCCCAGAGCGTGTCAACGAGCTGTTGCATGCAGGGTTCCCAACGGAGGGTGAGCGGGGCGCGTGACTTCTGGCGACAGTAGGTGAGCATGCCGTCACGGAGGTTGCTCTGGCGGAGGTTGGCCATGTCGACAAACGCCATGCCTCGGGTGTAGAAGCTCAGCACGAACAGGTCGCGGGCAAATGCCAGGCGGGGCTCTTTGGAGAGGTCGAGCTTGCTGATCTTGCGAATCACCTTCTCACTGACAGCGCGTTTCACCGTCTTCGCCTTGGCCGTATGGGCCTGGCGGAATGGGTACTGTTGGGTGACGAGTCCTTCGTTGACGGCCTTGTTGTAAAGGGCCTGCAGGCGCTTCAGGTAGAAGGCAATGGAGTTAGGGCAGAGGCCAGTGCCTCTGAGATACGCCTCGTACTGGAGGATGAGGGGCGCTGTGAGCTCAGCGAGTGAGCAGTCGACACCGCCTCGGAAGCGCATGAAGCTGCGCTCGGCCGAAGCGTAGGTTTCTGCGGTACGGACTTGACCTAAGGATTTGGTCTGTGTGACGATGGAGGTCACATACATTGAAAAACTGGGGATTGTTTTGTTATTTGCCATATTAACAGAATTAGATTGTTAAAGGCAAATATAGAAATTTTTAGATAAAAAGAGACATAAGAGACATAAGGCTGCGAATGAGATTTTTAGATAAAAAGAACATAAGGGACATAAGGGCTGAGAATGAGATTTTAGATAATAAGCGCTCGGCTTTGCCGCTTTCACAAAGCGTAGCGACTGAAAGAACATAAGAGACATAAGGGCTGAGAATGAGATTTTAGATAATAAGAACATAAGGGACATAAGGCTGCGCACTTTGTGGGAGATAAAAAATATGTTTCTTATGTTCTTATTATCTAAAAAAATAATTATGTTCCTTATGTTCTTTCAGTCGCTACGCTTTGTGAAAGCGGCAAAGCCGAGCGCTTATTATCTAAGAAAAAAAACTAGAAGCGGCGGGGGCGGGAATAGGGGTTGTTGCGGTTGTTGCGGGGACCACCGAAACCGGGGCCGCCCTGAGGGCCGCCGGGACCTTGGGGGGCGTGTTTGCCACCGAAGAGATTCAGACGGTAGATGACATGGAGCATGCCGTAGCTCGTGATGGAGTTGTACTCAGAATCCGTGCGGCCCATCGAGCTGACTGAGCTGATGAGAGTGGACTGCTGCTGGAGGATATCATAGAGCTGCAAAGAGACAGTGAGCGGCTTGCCCTTGAGGAAACTCTGCGAGATCTGCGCATTCCAGATGAGCTCGTTGGTATTCATCGCTGAGTCGTTATAGCCTCGCCGGCTCTGCATGTTGATGTTCGTGGTGAGAGCCGTGCCCCATGGCGCCGTGATACCCAGCATCGCACCATAGGTGAACTGCCACGTGTCGAGGTTGTTCTGCGTCTGCAGGTCGTTGCGCGAATGAGTGTAGGCCAACGAGCCGTTGAGTTCGAACTCGAACCAGTCGTTGCGATAGCTGGCAGCCAGGCGCTGGTTGATGGTCACGGAATTCGTGACACTCTTCTCCGAGTCAGACAACGCATTGAGGCTGACGAAACCGACCATGTGCTGGTAGTTCAGGTTGGTCATCGTGTTGATGTTGAAGTAACCAGCCGTGTCGACAGCAGTGTTAAAGACGAGTCCTGCCCAGCCGCCCCAGTTGCCATTGATGTTCTCAGGCCGCGTGGTACGCACACCTGTCACTTCATCGAGCGACACCTTGTTGCTGATGGCATTGCTTGTGGTGTTGAAGCCCAGCCACGTCGCAATGGAGCGCTGATAGCGCTGTGTGTAGTTGTTGTAGAAGAAGCGGAGGTTCTGAGTGAACGAGGGCTTCAGACCCGGGTTACCCTTACGGATGTTCATCGGGTCGCTGTTGTCGGTGATGTCGAGCAGGTCGCTCATCGAGGGTTGGTTGGTCCAAGCATTATACTGCACACGCATCTGGCTGACCTCACTGCGCTTCCATCGGAAGTCGATGGTCGGGGCGAGGTTCGACACGGTACGCGTGGTGTCGGTATGAAGACCCTGGTAGTCCTGGGTGAAGTGGGACTTCTGAGGCACGAAGCGCACACCGGCATTGAAGTTGAACGTCTTCCGCACGACGCGCAGCATGACCTCGGCTGTATGGATATAGTTTTTGTATTCGGAGTATCGGCTCAGATCCTGATCGAGATAGGGGTCGATGGGGCGGTAAGGCTGGAGGTAGGTGTCCCAGGAGCGGAAATCGGGAGTCCAATTTGTGGAAGGTGGAATGTTGAATGTGGAAGGTGGAATGTTGAATGTGGAAGGTGGAATGTTGAATGTGGAAGGAGGAATGTTGAATGTGGAAGGTGGAATGTTGAATGTGGAATGCGAGAGGGGGCTGAAGTCGTAGGTGGAGCGGTCGCTCTTGTTGTGCTTGTACTCATACTGATAGCTGAACTGGAGGTAGACCTGGCGGAAGATGGGTTCGCTGTAGGTCGCACGAAGGCGGTAGCCCCAGTTCTTCGTGGGGGTTTCACTATAACGCTTGATAATCTGCGAAGAGTCAGTAAGCAACTGGTAATAACGCAGATAGCTATCGGCGATACTCTGACTGGCACCATCGCTCCAGTTTCCATTGATTTGGAAGGTCAGGTTACGACCAGTGGTACTGAGTTTGCGGTTGAACTGCAGCATACCGCCCACATTCTTCGAATCGCTGTAAGACACATTATCCTGTGAACGGGAGTTCTTGACAATGCCCCGGGATACGAGCTTTTCCAGTTCATCGAGGGGTTTAGAGACATACTGATAGGGATCTTCGTCGAAGGTCGCCTCCTCGCCCCTTGTGAGTCCATCGTTCGTATTGAAGCGCAGGGTGGGTCGGAAGAGGATATTGGTCATCGTGTCGGGCATCCACTCCACGCGCATCTGGGCATTCCAGTTGTTGGAGCGCGTGTAGTTCTGCGTGAGGCTGTTGCCAAAGGTGGTCACCGAGGAGCCGAAGATAGACTGGCTCGACACCCGAGAGAGTTGGTCGCCATCACCGTGGTTCCAGCGCACACTACCATCAAGCTTCAGACGGTCTTTCTTCTCATAGTTGACATTGACACCAACCATCTTGCTGGCATTGAGGCCCTGGCGCTGACCGCCCCAACGGCCACCACCACCTCCACCCGGGAAGCCCATGTCGTTGACATTGTTGGCGCGCGTGAAGAACATCACCTTCATATTGTCCTTCATCACAGCCCCCATGCCACGACCAGCATAACGATGCTGGGTACCCGCAGCCAGGTCGAGGTTGAGCATGAAGCCGTGGTTCATACCTTTCTTAATGCCGAAGTCGAGCACTGTCTCCTCCTCACCATCCTGGATACCCGAGACACGGGCCAGATCACTCTGCTGGTCGTAGGAACGGATGCGCTCGATGATGTTCGTGGGCAGGTTCTGGAGGGCTGTCTTCGTATCACCGGTCATAAACTCCTTACCATCGACGAGGATTTTCTTGACCTCCTTACCATTGATCTTGATCGTTCCATCCTCGCTGACCTCAGCACCGGGGAGACGCTTGACCAGTTCCTCGACCACCGATCCCTCGGGCGTACGATACGCGCTCGCGTTATAGACAAAGGTATCAGCCTTGAGCGTGACCTTCGAGGCATGAGCTGTGACGGTGGCGCCCTTCAGCATGATGGCATCGGGCTCGAGAGAGATGGTGCCGGCACGATAGTCCTTTCCATCCTTGAGGGTGATCGTCTTCGAATAGGGTTTGAATCCCACATACGTAATCTTGAGGGTATAACTGCCCTCACGAGGGGCGTGGATGGTGAAGCCGCCATTGGTGTTGGTCACAGCGTTGGCCACTACCTTCTCGCCTGAGAGCAGTGCCGCTGTCGCCTGTATCACGGCTTCCTGAGTATCTTGTTCTACAACCTTTCCTGAAACAGTCCGTTGTGCAAAAGCCGTCATCGACACAGCAAGAACGGCTATTAAGAGTATTGCTTTTTTCATTCTAAAAATGCTAGTTTTACCTGATTAGACCCCCCAAGCGGGAGAAAGTTTAAAAGAATGGCATCATTTTTTCGGGATTTTTCTTTTTTTTTGAAAAAATAGTATTACCTTTGCAGCCGGATTTTTAAACCAACAAGCCAAGACCATTCACATGAACCCACAGAAAGTTGTGATGTCGCAAAACCTCGAAGAGGTGCTTACAGCAGCGGTCGCTGACTGTGAGAAGGACCGGTTGTTCATCCTCACCGATGAGACGACGAAGGCACTCTGTCTGCCTGTAGTTGAGGGGTTCGGTTGTCTGAAAGGGGCGCAGATCATCACCATCGGTGCCACTGACACCCACAAGACACTCGACTCGCTCTCACACGTGTGGGAGGCACTTGGCGAAGGTGGGGCCACCCGCCACTCCTTGCTCATCAACCTGGGAGGAGGGATGGTGACCGACCTGGGAGGCTTTGCCGCCTCGACCTTTAAAAGAGGCATCAACTACATCAACATACCCACTACCCTCCTCTCGATGGTCGATGCCAGTGTGGGCGGGAAGACGGGTATCAACTTCAGAGGACTGAAGAACGAGATCGGCGTGTTTAACAATGCTGCGACCGTGATCCTCGACACTCAGTTCCTGAAGACACTCGATGCAGAGAATATCTTGTCGGGCTACGCGGAGATGCTGAAACACGGGCTGATCGACAGTGAGAGCCATTGGGGGGAGTTAGTTTCGTTCGATTTCGAGCGAAACAGTGAAGAACGAATAGGGAATAGTGAAGAACGAATAGTGAATAGTGAAGAACGAATAGTGAATAGTGAAGAACGAATAGTGAATAGTGAAGAACGAATAGGGAATAGTGAAGAACGAATAGGGAATAGTGAAGAACGAATAGGGAATAGTGAAGAGCGAATAGGGAATAGTGAAGAACGAATAGGGAATAGTGAAGAGCGAATAGTGAATAGTGAAGAACGAATAGGGAATAGTGAAAACTCCTGGTGGATGGAACTGCAACGGATGGTGGAAAAGAGTGTTGCCGTGAAGCAGCGCATTGTGACGGAAGACCCTACAGAACAGGGTATCCGTAAGGCGCTGAACCTCGGACACACGGCAGGGCATGCCTTTGAGAGTTTTGCCCTGAAGCATCAGCCGATCCTCCATGGCTATGCTGTGGCCTACGGACTGGTGTGCGAGCTTTACCTGAGTTGCATCAAGACGGGGTTCCCCTCTGACAAGATGCACCAGACGGTCAACTTTATCCATGAGCACTACGGGAAGATGTCGATCACTTGTGATGACTACCCGCAGCTGATGGAACTGATGACGCACGACAAGAAAAACGTGGCAGGGATGATCAACTTCACGCTGTTGGGTGGTATCGGTGATATCCGCATCAACCAGACGGCGACGAAGGATGAGATATACGAGGCGCTCGACTTCTACAGGGAGTCATAGTCGCCCTCGAAGAGCCTACCAATCAACTTAGTAGGCCTAATCATATTACTAACTAATCGCAGATAGGGTTGCCCGCGAGGGTAGCCCTATCTCATTTTTAGATAATAAGAACAAAAGAACAGAATTATTTTTTTAGATAATAAGAACAGAAGAACATAAAAATTTATTTAGATAATAAGAACATAAGAACATATTTTTAATCTTCCCCTGAGTGCGCAGCCTTATGTCTCTTATGTTCTTATTATCTAAAAAACCATGCGCAGCCTTTATGTTCTTATGTTCTTATTATCTAAAAAAGAAAGGACTTTCTGGCGGGCGGGCTTGGAGGTTTCGGTGAGGGGGATGTGGTCGAGGTGGACGTATTCCTTGGGCTGGTGGAACTTGGGGAGGATACGCTCGCTGATGGTGCGGGCTTCCGTGGGAGAACCCTCAGTGACGAGCACCACGATCTCACCAAACTTCTCATCTGGACGCTTACTAATTATAAAAGGTACGCGCATGTGGGGACGCAACTGGCGTTCGAGTTCCTCCGCCTGTATCTTCAGTCCACCGGAACAGATCACATTATCCTTTCGCCCGAGGATGCGGAAGACCACGCCCCTACCCTCCCCGAGGGGAGACAATTCGGCGATGTCGTTGGTGATGAGGGTTTCGGCACAGACCTCGGGGGCATCGATGATCAGACAACCTTCGTCGGAGAGGGACAGATGGACAGAGGGGAAGGGTGTGTACCACTCAGAGGCCTCTGGACCACTGATGCGACGGAGGGCGATATGCGAGAGGGTCTCCGTCATGCCATAGGTGCTCCAGACAGCATTCGGGAACTGTCGGAGTTCTGCTTCCATCGCCTCGTCGATGGCTCCGCCCCCAATGATGAGGTGCTCGACTTGCATCAGGCGCTCGCGCTCCTCTGGTACCTGGAGGGTGTTGTAGACTTGGAGAGGGACGAGGGCGAGGAAGTGTGGAATGTGGAATGTGGAATGTGGAATGTGGAATGTGGAAGGTGGAATGTGGAAGGTGGAAGGTGGAAGGTGGAAGGTGGAAGGTGGAAGGTGGAAGGTGGAAGGTGGAAGGTGGAATGTGGAATGTGGAAGGAGGAATGTGGAATGTGGAAGGAGGGAGGCGGAACGGAGGGCGGGGGTGGAGAGGGGGTGACCGGTGGGGGGGATGGTGGTGAGGGTCAGGTGACGCTCGAGGGCGCGCACGACCATCATCTTGCCAGCGATATAGTCGAGTGACATACAGAGTAGGGCTGTGTCACCGGGGCGCAGGCCGAGGAAGTCGCAGGTGATACGGGCGGAAGCGAGCATGCGTCGCTTCTCGACCAGCATCCTTTTTGGTTCACCAGTACTCCCACTGGTCTTCACCTCGATAAAAGGACTATCGTTATTCCATTCGGATAAAAATTCTTCTAAAGACATAATTATTTTTTAGATAATAAGAACAAAAGAACATAAATTAATTTTTAGATAAAAAGAACAGAAGAACATAAATTTTTTATCTCCCTCGATCAGTGCGCAGCCTTATGTTTCTTATGTTCTTATTATCTAAATAAAGACTATCACCGCGGATGGTTAGGGGGAGGGGGATGTTGTCAGTGAAGAGTTGGCCGGTGCCTAGGCCTTGGGGGAGGGAGATGTGGGGGCCGTAGACAGAGGAGGCAAACTGGGCGATGGCATTCAGACCGATGTTGCTCTCGAGGGCAGAGGTGATCCACGAGCCGATACCCTGTTCGCGAGCAGCAGCAATCCACTCACGACAACCTGTCATACCACCATGCAACGAGGGTTTGAGGATGATGTATCGAGGTTTGATGATATGGAGCATGTGAGCCTTCATCTCGGGGTCGTTCACGCCAATAAGTTCCTCATCGAGGGCAATGGGCAGAGGCGACTCCCTACAGAGTTCCGCCATATAGGCCCACTGACCTTGTTTGATAGGTTGTTCGATGCTGTGGATGGCATACTGGGAGAGGAGTTCCAGTTTATAGAGGGCTTCTTCATATTGGAACGCGCCATTGGCATCAAGGCGCAGTTCTACCTCATGGAAGGAGAAACGGTCGCGGATACGACGGATGAGGTCAAGCTCTTGTTCGAAGTCGATGGCACCGATCTTGAGTTTCACACAACGGAAGCCTTTTTCCAGTTTCTCTTCGAGGCGCTGGAGCATCTCATCGTGACTGCCCATCCACACAAGTCCGTTGATGGGAATACCTTCTTCGCCCCTACTGAAGGGGGTGTCGAAGAGAAGTGGGAAGTTCTTCGCAGAGCGAAGCGGCAAAGCCGAGCGAAGAGTTAAGAGTGAAGAGTGAAGAGTTGAGAGTGGAGAGTGAAGAGTTGAGAGGGAAAGGAGGGCTGTTTCGAGGCCGAAGAGCATGGAGGGATAGTCGCGCAGGGCGTCGGTATCGAGCTCGCCTGTCTGACAGAGGTTCTGACAGAAGTGATGGAGCTTGGTTTCGTAGGTCTCGTCGGGCAGTGCGTCACAGCTCAGGTCGGGCAGTGGCGCGCATTCTCCCACGCCCTGATGCTCTCCATCAGACAGAGTAACCAACCAGATCTTCCTGGTCATATACACCCCCCGCGAAGTCCCCGCCGGCTGCTTGAAATGCAATTCTTTTTTTTCTAGATAATAAGAACAGAAAGACATATTTATTTATTTTTTAGATAATAAGAACAAAAGAACATATTTATTTTTTAGATAATAAGAACAAAAGAACATATTATTTTATTTTTAGATAATAAGAACAGAAGAACATATTTATTTTAGGTAATGACGATATTTTCGTTTGATTTCAATTTTAGGAGCTCCAAAATTAATGAGTAGTCCATGATCCACTTGCGTTGCATGCAAATAATTGACTAATTGAACCTCATGGGCAGATAGTAGTGTATTTACAGCTTTCAGCTCAATAATAACACGATGATCCACCAAAATATCAGCTCTGAACTCACCAACTACTTCATCTTTGTAGAATACATTCATAGGATATTCAAAATCATACGGAATATTCTGTTTTGTCAGTTCTACTCCTAATGCATTTTTGTATACAGATTCCAAGAATCCTGGTCCTAAGACCTTTCTAACATTATAAGCACAATCAACGATCGTTCTTATCAACTCCTCTATTTCCATATAATGTGCAACTTTTTTTATGTTTCTTATGTTCTTTTTATCTAAAAAACTAAGGGAGTTTGGGGTATTTTTTGAAGTCGGGCTTGCGCTTTTCCAGGAAGGCTTTGCCGCCTTCTTGGGCTTCGTCGAGGAAGTAGTAGAGCATGGTGCAGTCGCCGGCGAGTTCCTGGATACCAGCCTGACCGTCGAGTTCGGCATTCAGACCGGCCTTGATCATACGGAGGGCCAGGGGCGAACGTTCCATCATGATCTCTGCCCACTCCACACACTCGTCCTCCAGACGCTCGATGGGTACCACCTTGTTCACCATCCCCATCTCCTCGGCCTCCTTGGCAGAATACTGGCGGCAGAGGAACCAGATCTCGCGGGCTTTCTTCTGACCCACGATACGGGCGAGATAGGAAGAGCCGAAGCCTGCATCGAACGAGCCCACCTTAGGACCTGTCTGACCGAAGATGGCGTTCTCGGAGGCAATGGTGAGATCGCAGACGAGGTGGAGCACATGACCACCACCGATGGCGTAGCCGTTGACCATCGCAATGACCGGTTTAGGTAGTCGGCGGATCTGCATCTGTACATCGAGTACAGAGAGGCGGGGCACGCCTTGTTCGTCGACATAGCCGCCACGCCCTTTGACATGCATATCGCCGCCTGAGCAGAAGGCGTGTTTCACATCGGCCAGGGTCTTACCCTCAGGTACCTCTGACATCGCACCGGTGAGTAGTACTACGGAGATGTCCTGCATCTCGCGACACATGGAGAAGGCCTGTGAGAGTTCCCAGGTTGTCTTCGGGGTGAAGGCATTGCGATACTGCGGGCGATTGATGGTGATCTTCGCTATACCGTTATAAGACTCAAACAGGATTTCTTCGAATTCTCTAATTGTATTCCAATTTCTTGACATAATATTTATTATTTTGATAATAAGAACATAAGAACAAAAATATATGCGCTCCCTATTTTATTTTTAGATAAAAAGAACAAAAGGACATAAATTTTTAATCTCCCTCGATCAGTGCGCAGCCTTATGTTTCTTATGTTCTTTTTATCTAAATAATCATGTCCTTATGTCCTTTTTATCTAAGAACATAAAGAACGACTGGAGGGCGGTGGCGTCGGGGGAGGGGGAGGTGAAGATTTCCAGGAGGACGGGGCGGGAGCTCTCTATATTTAATAAGGTGTCGATGCCGGCACGCATCTGAGGCATGTCGGAGGCAGAGAGATAGACGATGTCGTTCTCCTGACAGATACCCTCAGCCGAGGTGTGGTGCTCAGCAGCCACGAAAGCATCGCGGGCAGGACTCTGTTCGAGTCCGGGGAGCATCTCGAAGATACCGCCCTTGCCATTGTTCAGGAGCAAAATGCGCAGGTTGCCCTTCAGATTCTGATTCCACAAAGCATTCTGATCGTAGAAGAAACTCAGGTCGCCAATGACACAGAACACCGGTTTGCTGGTGACACAGGAGAAGCCTGCTGCTGTGGAGAGAGACCCTTCGATGCCGTTCACCCCCCGGTTGCACCACACAGGATGCTGCGCGAAGATGTTGGCCAGTCGGATGGCCGAGCTGTTGGCATAATGCACCTCAGCATCGCCCACATGATGTTCGAAATACTTCACTGCCGCCATCTCAGAATAGGCAGGTTCATACGCTTCAGCCTGTTGACGGATGGAGGCCAGCAGAGCATCCCACTGTTGTACGAAGGGATGGGGCTCCATCACCAACATGAAACGGATATGATCGGCCACAGCCTCACCATCGCCCTGAAAGACATGAGTGAGATTCATAAAGGTATCAGTCACCTCGCCCGTCGCATTCACCACCCACGTCTCCTTAGCCTTGCGGAGGAAGCGCTTCAGGCGTTTGCTGACAATCGACCCACCGATATAGAGTACGAAATCAGGGATATACGTCTCATCCTCGCCCACCAGGCTGACCGCCTCATCGAGCAAAGGGTTCATGGGCTGACCAGTGATGAGCATGGGGCGCTTGGCCTGGAGGAACATCCGAGTGACATGACTCAACGTAGCAGGAGACATATCGGCAGCCACAGACTCGATCAGACGTTCCTGAGGCAGTTCGGCAACAGTATACTCAAAGAGTGGTTCGGTGATGGGCACGTTGATATGTACAGGACCTCCCCCACCCTGTCGGGCAGCAATCAGAGCCTCGTTGACTAGCCGGTTACAGTACCAGCGCGTATCAGCATCGGTGGGTTCTGGCAAAGAGACGGCCTTACGCACGAAACGTCCTAAGGCATCAGGCTGTGGGAGGGTCTGTCCATCGAGCTGGTCGATCCACTGTGGTGGACGGTCAGCAGAAACTGCCACGAGAGGGATATGCTGATAGTAAGCCTCAGCCACCGCCGGAGCGAGGTTCAGAAGGGCGGTGCCACTGGTGACGCACACCACCACAGGTTTCCGCAGGGCTTGTGCCATGCCCAAGGCATAGAAGCCTGCCGAGCGCTCGTCGGTGACTGGGAAGCACTGGATATCCGGGCATTCATGGAGGTTGTGTACGATCGCGGAGTTCCTACTGCCCGGACACACCACTGCGCACTGCACCCCATGTCGCACCAACAGGGCCGTTAAGATATTGACGTTTTCTTTGTTACTATACATATTAATCTATTTGATAAAAAGACATTCATTTATTTTTTTGATAAAAAGAACATAAGAACATAATTATTGTCACCTTTATGATGCGTAGCTTTTATGTTTCTTATGTTCTTGGACGAGCCAAGCGGCAAAGCCGAGCGCTTATTATCTAAAATGATTATGTCCTTATGTCCTTATTATCTAAATAAATCACCTTTCGGATGGTTTCGAGTTTGGCTTCGGTTTCTTGCCATTCTTGTTCCAGGATGCTGTCTTTGAGGAGGCCACCGCCGGCGTAGAGATGGCAGGTGTCATGCTCGATGTTCATGCAACGAAGGGAGACATAGAGATGCGTCTCGTCTGTGCCCAAAGGACCCATGAAGCCGCTGTAATAACGGCGGGGGGTATGCTCGTTCCTGACAATAAACTGGAAGGCTTCACGCTTAGGGAGACCACAGACAGCCGGCGTGGGATGCAGAGCCTGGAGAAGATTGCCGATATGGGCATGATCAGACAGGCGGAAGGTGAAGTCGCTCCTAAGGTGAACGAGGTTGGCCGCTCTCACTGTGCGAGGTCCCTCTTCACGGAAATCGCTCGTAAACTGTTCCAGACACTCCGTGATATAAGTAGCCACGATGCGCTGTTCCTGAATGTTCTTGGTACTCCATGTCAAGGATTCGCCCTCGCCATTGAGTTGGTCACCCTCCAGTTTCATTGTACCAGCCAGGGCAATCGTTCGCCAGTCAGAGCCCTGTCCTTCCAAGAGAATCTCCGGTGTAGCCGTAAGCCAGCATCCACTCTTCGGTGTATCCACGAGTGCGATAAAGAGTCGGGGATAGAGTGCGCAAGCGCGATAAAAGAGTTCCATAGGTTCCACCCCCTCAGGCATCTTCTCATCCGCACAACGAGCGAGGACAATCTTCCGGAAGGCATCGTTCTCCAGCTGGGCATGGTAGTTGGCGAAGTCGATGGAGTAGTATTGTGGAATGTGGAATGTGGAATGTGGAGGGTTTTGTGGAGGGTTTTGTGGAATGTGGAATGTTGAATGTGGAATGAGATTACTATCATGCGCAGAATCAGTTGCAGAACTATTCTCATTCCACATTCCACATTCCACATTCCTCGAAAAACATTCCTCGCTCCTCGACAAGTCGAGGCTCTCCGTTTCATCTGGGCGAATCAGTATGATCGGCTGGGCGGGGGTGATCTCGAAGGGTGCGATGACAAAGCCTTGTTGACCGTTCAGAGCCTGACAGCTGGACAGTTCCAAAGGTTCTCCCTCAGTCTGACGAACAAGGGTAGCCTGCTTCGCATAAGGTAAACGGTAGACAGCAAATCCCCCCATCACTTCCGTTGTAGATTGATGATATAGTTCGTGACACGCACATTAGAGATGAGATCGCCCGAGGTGTCCTTGATGTCCACATTCCACACATGAAGGGCAGACCCTTTGTGCAACAGGCGGGCATAGGCAGTGACGGTGTCGCCTTCAGATACAGCCTTCACATGACTGCCGCTGACCTCGATACCCACGCAGGCTCGCCCCGGACAGAGTGCACTTGAGCCTACGCCTGCCACATTCTCTGCCAGTGCCAACGTGGCTCCCCCACTCAGATAGCCGAAGGGTTGGCGATTACGTTCATCTACTTTCATACGTGCCATACAAGTATCGTCCTCGGGTGTGGAGAGGAACTCCATCCCGAGGGCAGTACTTAAATTCGGCTTTTCCTTGATAATATTATTTATTACTTCTACGTCCACTTTGTTCTATATTTTTTGATAAAAAGAACATAAGAAACATAAAAGCTGCGCACTGTGAAGGAGAACAATAATTATGTTTCTTTTGTTCTTATTATCTAAAAAAATTATGTCCTTTTGTTCTTATTATCTAAAAACTATTTGAAGAGGGAGTACTCGGGGACGGACCAGGCTAGGGCGCTGGCGCCGAGGACATCACGCTCACGATTGTCGAGCTTCGAGACCAGGATCTTCACCTTACCACGAAGATTGCCGAACACATGATCCTCAAAAGCTTCGTATGCAGGATCAAGCAGCCACTTACCAGCTCTCGAGATACCACCAGTGAGGATGAAGGCCTCAGGATCGACTATCGAGGCATAGTTGGCCATGGCCATACCCATCATGTGACCTGTACGACGGAACACCTCGATGGCCAGTTCGTCACCCTTGTCGCAACACTCTGCGATGGTACGCGGAGAGAGTTTCTCCAAGTCGCGCATCAGTGATGGCTTGTCAGACTCCTGCATCACCTCCTTAGCCGTTATAACGATACCCTTCGCACCGACATAAGCCTCGAGACAGCCACGATGGCCGCAACCACACAGTCGCCCATCGGGTACGATCGTGGTATGTCCGAATTCGCCTGCATAGCCTAGGTTACCCCGATGCTCAATGCCCTCGGCGAAGAAGCAGCTGCCAATACCCACGCCTAGACTGAGAATGATGAAATTCTTCATGCCATGAGCCATGCCGAAGGCTTGCTCACCTAAGGCAGAGATATGGGCATCGTTGGACAATCCCACCGCCAGTCCGATCTGCTCGCGCAGCATCACTGCCAGAGGGATGACACCCTTCCAAGGGAGGTTGGCCGCATTCTCGATACAGCCAGAAACTGAGCTGGCACTGGGTGCACTCACACCGATGGAGCGGATGGACTCATAACCACCATTTCCCTCCACGAGTTCTACGATTTTCTCACTCAAATGGGTCACAAAAGCATTGATCTCGGGGTAATCCTCTGTCGGGAACGAACTCTCGGCAATAATGTTACCTCGCACATCAACAATGGCATAGGTGGTACTCTCGTTACTGATGTCGAGACCGACCACTCGAGACTTAATCTGTACTTCTTCCATGTTATATCTATATCCAATTGTTGGTAAAGTTGTCGCAAATATAAACATTTTTTCTATTTCCAACAAATCTTTCGTCTTTTTTTTGCAAATATTTACCCTATCCTTGCATTTTTCGGGAAAATTCCGTAACTTTGCACCCACTTATGCATCATATTCGAATATTAAGATGAACATTTTAGAATTAAGTGAACAAGAAATCGGCAGGCGTCAGAGTCTGCAGGAATTGCGGAATATGGGTATCGATCCCTACCCCGCAGCCGAGTTCCCCACAAACGCTTTCAGCACTGAGATTAAAGAAAATGTGGAAGGTGGAAGGTGGAAGGTGGAAGGAAATGTGGAGGGAGAGGAGAAGCACGAGGTTGTCATTGCGGGGCGCATGATGAGCCGTCGCGTGATGGGCAAGGCCTCTTTTGCCGAGCTTCAGGACTCCAAAGGCCGTATCCAGGTATATATCACCCGCGATGATATTTGTCCGGGCGAAAACAAGGACCTATATAATAATGTATTTAAACGACTGCTCGATATCGGTGATTTCATCGGTGTAAAGGGTAAGGTGTTCCGTACCCAGACAGGTGAGATTTCAGTACACGCATCCGAGTTGAAGTTGCTCTCGAAGAGTCTGAAGCCCCTGCCCATTGTGAAATACAAGGACGGTGTGGCCTACGATAAGTTTGATGATCCCGAGTTGCGCTACCGCCAGCGCTATGTCGACCTGGTGGTGAATGAGGGTGTGAAGGACACCTTCCTGCAACGTGCTACTGTGATCCGCACCTTAAGAAAGGTGCTCGACGAGGCAGGCTACACCGAGGTTGAGACCCCTACCCTGCAGATGATTGCCGGAGGCGCCTCTGCCCGTCCGTTTATCACCCATTTCAATGCCCTCGATCAGGATATGTATATGCGTATCGCCACCGAACTGTATCTGAAGCGCCTCATCGTGGGCGGTTTCGAGGGTGTCTACGAGATTGGCAAGAACTTCCGCAACGAGGGTATGGACCGCAACCACAACCCTGAGTTCACCTGTATGGAGCTCTATGTGCAGTATAAGGACTACAACTGGATGATGGCGTTCACCGAGAAGCTCTTGGAGACCATCTGTATCGCTGTGAACGGCAAGCCCGAGCGCGAGATCGACGGTAACATCGTGAGCTTCAAGGCCCCTTACCGCCGTCTGCCTATCCTCGAGGCTATTCAGGAGAAGACCGGTTTCGACTGCAACGGCAAGACCGAGGAGGAGATTCGTGCCTTCTGTCTCTCAAAGGGTATGGATGTCGATGAGACCATGGGTAAGGGTAAGCTGATTGACGAGCTCTTCGGTGAGTTCTGTGAGGGCACGTTCATCCAGCCGACCTTCATCACCGACTATCCCGTGGAGATGTCGCCTCTTACCAAGATGCACCGCAGTAAGCCCGGACTGACCGAGCGCTTCGAACTGATGGTGAATGGCAAGGAGTTGGCTAATGCCTATTCCGAGCTCAATGACCCCATTGACCAGGAGGAGCGTTTCGTAGAGCAGATGAAACTTGCCGACAAAGGTGATGACGAGGCGATGATTATTGATCAGGACTTCCTCCGTGCTTTGCAGTACGGTATGCCTCCCACCAGTGGTATCGGCATCGGTATCGATCGTCTGGTAATGCTCATGACGGGCAAGACCTTCATCCAGGAAGTACTGTTCTTCCCCCAGATGAAGCCTGAGAAGAAGATTCCACAGTCGTCAGTAGCTGAGTGGGCCGAGATTGGCGTAGCCGAGGAGTGGGTTCCCGTGCTTCGCAAGACTGGATTCAACCTCGTCGCAAACATCAAGGACGAGAAGCCGCAGGGTCTGCAGCAGAAGATCGGCGACATTGTCAAAAAATACAAGCTCGACCTCCAGAAGCCCTCAGTCGACGCCGTCGCTGCCTGGATAGACAAAAGTAACAAATAGTTTTTTTAGATAATAAGAACATAAGAACATAATAAGGCTGCGCCAAGATCTTTTTGTTCTTTTGTTCTTATTATCAAAAAATGAAAAAGAAATGTACGACTGTGGTAAGATAGCGATTATTGGTGGCGGGTCGTGGGCAACGGCGATAGCCAAGATTGTGGTGAGTCACACCCACCACATCGGGTGGTATATGCGCCGCGATGACCGTATCGAAGACTTCCGTCGCATGGGGCATAACCCCGCCTATCTGACCAGTGTACACTTCAATATAGACGAGATACACTTCGACAATGACATCAATCGCATCTGTCAGCAGTATGACACGCTTGTCTTTGTCACACCTTCACCCTATCTGAAGAGTCATCTGAAGAAACTCAAGACGCGCATCCGTGATAAGTTTATCCTGACAGCTATCAAGGGTATCGTGCCCGACGAGAACCTCGTCTGTTCGGAATATTTCCATCAGGTATACGATGTGCCCTACGAGAATCTGGCCTGCATCGGTGGTCCCTCGCATGCTGAGGAAGTGGCTCTTGAGCGTCTGTCCTACCTCACTGTGGGCTGTTCTGACCACGACAAGGCCCAGGCCTTCTGCGACGTGCTCTCCAGTGAGTTTATCAAGACCAAGACCTCGAGTGACGTGGTGGGCATCGAGTATTCCTCTGTCCTGAAGAATGTCTATGCCATCGCAGCTGGTATCTGTAGTGGACTGAAGTACGGTGACAACTTCCAGGCTGTGCTCATGGCCAATGCCGTGCAAGAGATGAACCGTTTCCTCACGGCAGTCTATCCTCTTGATGACCGCAGCATCTATGACAGTGTGTATCTGGGTGACTTGTTGGTGACTGGCTACTCTAACTTCTCGCGCAACCGCACGTTTGGTACGATGATTGGCAAGGGCTACAGTGTCAAGTCGGCACAGATTGAGATGGAGATGATTGCGGAGGGCTACTTCGGCACGAAGTGTATGAAGGAGATCAATCGCCACTGTCATGTGAATATGCCGATCCTCGATGCTGTCTACAATATCCTCTACGAGCGCATCGCCCCGCAGATTGAAATCAAGCTGCTGACAGATTCGTTTAGATAAAATTTAGACAGAAGAACAAAAGAACATATTTTTTAGATAATAAGAACAAAAGAACATATTTTTTAGATAATAAGGACAAAAGGACAAATAATAAAGAACAAAAAGATATATATTAACAAATAAAACAAACAAGATCTATGAGCAACATCAAATTAGACATTACGAAAGCCGCTTGCTTCCTTGAGGCTGGCGCAGTTGAGAGTTTTGAACCCAAAGTAAAGGAGGCCCAGAAGGCACTTGAAGAGGGCACATGTCCAGGTAACGACTTCCTCGGATGGCTTCATCTGCCCTCCAGTATCACACCTGCTTTCCTCGACGAGCTGCAGGCATGTGCCAATGTGCTCCGCGAGAACTGTGAGGCTGTGGTTGTTGCTGGTATCGGTGGTTCCTATCTGGGTGCTCGTGCCGTGATTGAGGCTCTCAGCAACTCGTTTGCATGGCTGGTAGCAGACAAGAAGAATCCCACCATCCTCTTCGCCGGCAACAATATCGGCGAGGATTACCTCTTCGAACTCACTGAGTACCTGAAGGGTAAGAAGTTCGGTGTGATCAACATCTCAAAGAGTGGTACCACCACTGAGACCGCCCTCACCTTCCGTCTGTTGAAGAAGCAGTGCGAGGCTCAGCGCGGCAAGGAGGAGGCCAAGAAGGTCATTGTGGCTGTCACCGATGCCAAGCGCGGTGCTGCCCGTACCTGTGCTGACAAGGAGGGTTACAAGAGCTTTATCATCCCCGACAACGTAGGTGGTCGTTTCTCTGTGCTGACTCCAGTAGGTCTGCTGCCTATCGCCTGCGCTGGATTCGACATCAAGGCACTGGTTGCCGGTGCCCAGGAGATGGAGAAAGCCTGTGGCAAGGATGTTCCTTTCGCAGAGAACCCCGCTGCCCAGTATGCAGCTGTTCGCAACAGTCTCTACCAGAGTGGCAAGAAGATTGAGATCATGGTTAACTTCCAGCCCAAGCTCCACTTCATGAGCGAGTGGTGGAAGCAGCTCTACGGAGAGTCAGAGGGTAAGGACAAGAAGGGTATCTTCCCTGCATCAGTAGACTTCACCACCGACCTCCACTCCATGGGACAGTGGATTCAGGACGGTGAGCGCACGATCTTCGAGACCGTGATCAGTATCGAGGAGCCCGAAAAGAAGCTGCTCTTCCCCAATGACGAGGAGAACCTCGACGGTCTGAACTTCCTCGCTGGCAAGCGCGTAGATGAGGTCAACAAGATGGCCGAGCTTGGTACGAAGCTGGCACATGTCGATGGTGGCGTGCCCAACATCCGCATCACCATGCCTCGTCTTAATGAGCTTTACCTCGGTCAGCTCATCTACTTCTTCGAGATTGCCTGCGGCATCAGTGGTAACCTGCTCGGTGTGAACCCCTTCAACCAGCCTGGTGTAGAGGCCTACAAGAAGAACATGTTCGCCCTGCTCGACAAGCCTGGCTACGAAGCTGAATCAAAGGCTATCAAGGAGAGACTGGCGAAAGAAGCATAAATGTACTACCTCGCGATTAAGAAATACTTAGAAGAACACGACTTTGAGGCACTCAGCCCCAGAGTCGTGCTCTTTGACATGGATGGCGTACTCTACGACTCCATGCCCAATCACGCGATTGCCTGGCAGGAGTCGATGGCAAAATACGGTATCCACATGACTGCTGATGATGCCTACGCTACTGAGGGAGCACGTGGTGTCGACACCATCCGCGAGATGGTGCGCAGACAGCAACATCGAGAGATTGACGAGGCTGAAGCCCAGAAGATGTACGACCTCAAGTCGCAGACCTTCCACAGTCTGCCCGAGGCCCCTGTCATGCCCGGCATCCTCGATCTCATGCGCCAGATCCACGCCAGCGGACTTCAGTGCGGTGTAGTCACAGGCAGTGGTCAGCGCCCACTCATCAGCCGTATCTTGAAAGATTTCGGCGACTATGTCGACGAGGCCCATATCACCACCGCCTACGATGTCACCAGAGGCAAGCCCCTGCCCGACCCCTATCTCATGGGACTCCACAAGGCAGGCGACCTCGCTCCCTGGCAGGCTGTTGTTATAGAGAATGCCCCTCTGGGGGTGCGCTCAGGTCATGCCGCCCGCATCTTCACCATCGCCGTCAACACGGGGCCTCTACCCAACAACGAACTACTCGCTGCAGGAGCCAACCTCATCTTCTCAAGCATGACCGACTTCAGCGAACACTGGACAGAACTAAACTTCTAAAACCATCTGATTATGACTAACAAAACTATTCTACGAGCCCTGCTGCTCCTCATCATGTTGACGGTCAGTCCTATCACCCTCGTTGCCCAGAACGCTGAAGACGAGAGCGAGGAAGAGCGACTCGACCGTATTGTGTCGGTCTATTTCGTCGGCAACAACGACTATGAGTTCTACAAGGCCATCGAGAACCTTCGCGAGCATGTCAAGGATGACCCGGCTAAGTATTTCCGGACTATGAACCGCGAAATCATCTACGACCTCAACCACAACTACTACAGCAAGGCCCTGCAAAAGACCGAACTGTTGAAAGACGAACTGATCAAGGCCAATGCTGAGGATTACTATTACATGGTCGATTTCCTGTTAGGTATCTTCTACGGTTCGCGTGATGAAAATGAGCTCAGCAAGAAATACCTCCTGAAGGCAGCCAATGCCATCAAGCCTGGCACCAATGACCACGAGTTGCTCAACATCTACCAGACACTGACCAACATCAGCATCTTCGAAGATCCCGATGAAGGACCCGACGGTTACAACTGGGCCGACAAAGCCCTCTCCATCGCCCAGACCCCACGCGAGCGCTGCAGCTCGCTCTCGCTGAAAGCGATGGTAGCCATCGGCCGTAATGACAAGAAAATCTTCGAGGAGTGCTATCAGGAGATTATGAAGATACGTAGCGAGAGCCCACAAGAGGAACTCTCGATGTACTGGAAATACATCAAGATGGGGCGTCACGTGTTTGATGGCGACTTCGACCTGGCGGTGAAAGCCTGTGACTCCATCAGTCTCGATGTGCCTCGACTCTATCTCCTGGCAGCCATCTACAAACTCAGTGGCGACACGAAGGCTGAGAACGAGACTCTCTATAAGCTCATCCAAGCCAAGGACAAGCGTAACAACGAGATCTCCACACTCACCATCAACGATATCAATCAGGATATCCAGATGGATCAGCAGCGCATCACTGGAGAAAGGATCAAGCTCTACACCCACATCGGCATCACCCTCATTGTCGCACTGACCATCCTTCTGCTGGCTTACTTCGTCATGAGTCGCAGAAGAAGATATAATTAGAAGAAATCAAGTGAAATCTTTGGGGATTACAGAGAAAATGCTTACCTTTGCGCCATGAAGAAAACATTTGCTGTTTATGGCATAGGATATCTGGTGCTACTGATCGTTGTACTGGGGCTGATGTATGTCCACCCCAAACTGGAGCTCCATCTGATGCTGAACTCTCACCACTCCCCTATACTGGATACCTTTTTCACCTATTACTCCATCTTGGCGGAATGGCCCATCTACATATTGGCACTGCTGCCCGTATTCTGGAAAGAATACAGGCTGACCATCTTCTTCGGTCTCTGTGAGTTGTCGGGAGGAGCGTTCCTACAGCTCCTGAAACACCTGTTCAGCAGTCCGCGCCCAGAAGCAGCGTTCGAGGGTTACCATTCACCCCTGCCTGTGGTGGAGGGCATCAATCTGTATTCAGGAAACTCTTTCCCATCAGGTCACTCCTCTACATTCTTCGTCTTCTTTACATGCATAGCACTCCTTCTGGCATATCGCTACAGACATATATCGGAACAAGACCACCAGAAAAGATTCCTTATTGGTCTGGTGTTACTGATGCTGCTGGCACTTGCTGCGCTGGGGGCTTTCTCACGTGTCTACCTCTCACAGCACTTTCTGTCGGATATATGCGTGGGCAGCATCATCGGTTTTGCAACCCCGTGCCTGATGTTCTACTTTGCAGGAGAGAAGATCCTGAAACTCAAAAAGAATGAGATAGAATGATGAAATTTTCACGCAAGCCCATTTCGCTTTTTACCTTTTCGTGCATCCTCAGCATAGCAACACTGTTGTTATACAACATACCTTTCTTTAATTATGTAGCCGAAACCAGCAATGCGACAGCGGGAGGACGCCTGTTCCTGTTGACCTCGCTGGTTGTCATCATGCTGGTGCTCCACTTCATGATGGCCTATCTCACGATGTACCTATTGCGTATGGTCGGGCGTATCCTGCTGGCCATCCTCGCCATCATCAATGCAACAGCCGTCTATTTCATCATCACCTACAGTGTGATGATCGATGCCACAACTATTGAGAACGTTTTCAATACCCGATATTCCGAAGCCTCAGGATTCTTCAGTTGGTCGCTGTGGACATTCATCTTCGTCTGCGGCGTGCTCCCTGCCCTGTTCTGTCTGTTGCAGCCAGTGGTCATCGGCAAAGCCAAGAAACTGGGCATCTACTGCGGCAGTTCATTGGTCATCATCCTCATCACCGCTGCCATGAATATCAGCCAGACACTGTGGATCAGTCAGCACGACACAGAACTGGGAGGGCTCTTGCAGCCTTGGTCCTATCTGGTGAACACAGGCCGTGTCATCAGCTTCAGTCAGGAGGAACAAGCCGAGGAGATCAAACTGCCCGACGGCAAGATCATGGATGACGAGAAGGCCGTAGTGGTACTCGTCATTGGTGAGTCGGCACGTAAGGCCAACTTCCAGCTCTACGGCTATGCACGCAAGAACAATCCTCTGTTGTCGAAGGTAGAAGATCTGAAGGTATATCAGGCCAATTCGTGCGCCACTTACACCACTGCAGGCACGAAAGCCATTCTGGAACCCAAGAACAGCGACGACCTCTATGAACTGCTGCCCAACTATGCCTACCGCACAGGAGCAGATGTCACATGGCGCACCTCCAACTGGGGTGAGCCGCCCATCCATATCGGTGAAGGGCAGTACATCACCGACCCAGAACTCGGCAAGCAATACGGCGTGCCTAACACCTATGACAACATCCTCCTTCACGGGCTGCGTGAGCGCATACTATCCAGTCAGAAGAACAAGGTGCTCATCGTGCTGCACACCAGTACCAGTCATGGTCCGAACTATGCCGACAAATATCCCAAGGAGTTCGAGATGTATAAACCTGTGGCCAGAAACGTAGAAGAAGGCGAAAAGAATGTCGGTACACTGGTCAATGCCTACGATAATTCCATCCTCTACACCGACTATCTGTTGGACAGCCTCATCAAGACATTACGCGGCATGAGCGACTGGAAGCGTGCGATGATCTTCATCTCCGATCACGGCGAGTCGCTGGGTGAGAACAAGATGTTCATGCACGGTCTGCCCATGCGACTGGCACCCAAGGAGCAGTATGAAATACCGTTCCTCGTATGGACCTCGAAAGATTACAGAGAATACAAGACAGCAGACGAACTGCCGAAGGTGCTCGAACAGCATTTCATCTTCCACTCCATTCTCAACCTGCTGTCGATCCAGTCACCTGCATACGACCCCAATTTCGACATTTTCAAGTAAGCGGCCGTTCATCCGAAGAGCGGGCATAAAGGCGGGCTACAATGGCACCGCTGATGTTATGCCAGACACTGAAGACAGCTCCAGGGATGGTGGCCATGGGATAGGCTGCAAAGTGGAGTGTGGCCAAGCTGGAGGCCAGGCCTGAGTTCTGCATGCCCACCTCGATGCTCAGGGCACGACGCTTGGGTGCAGAGAGGTGCAACAATCTGGCTATCAGGTAGCCGACAGTCAGACCAAGGATATTATGAAGCATGACTACCAAGATGATAATCATTCCACCCGTCAGCAGTTTGTGGGCACTGGCAGAGATGACAATGAGCACAATCGAAGCGATAGAAACCGACGACAGGGCAGGCAGATAGGCAGTGACGCGCTCAGTCTGTCGAGGCCACAGCCGCTTAACCAGAAGACCAGCGACTATAGGCAGGATCACTACCCAGAGGATACTCAGGAACATGGCAGCCACATCGACATCAACGGTCTTGCCCGCCAAGAGCCATACGAGCAGTGGCGTCAGCACAGGAGCCAGCAACGTGGAGACACCCGTCATGCCGACACTCAGGGCAAGGTCGCCCTTGGCCAGATAGGTAATGACATTAGAAGCAGTGCCTCCAGGACAACAGCCCACAAGAACCACACCCACCGTGAGAGCTTCGTCGAGGGCGAAGACATGGGCCAGCGCATAAGCCAGCAAGGGCATGACCGTGAACTGGGCGGCACATCCCAAGACAACATCACGCGGGCGACTGAACACCACACGGAAATCATCCCATCGCAGTGTCAGACCCATACCGAACATGATGACTCCCAGAAGGGGATTGATAACAGTAGGTTTGATATGGCAGAAAGCCTCAGGCCACAGCATGGCTACCACTGCGGCCAGCAGCACCAGCACGCCCATATAATCGGAGATCAGTTTGCAGAGACGTTTCATGGCTTTAATCTAAAGTTCTTAACCCATTCGCGGAGCGGCTCAACAGCCTCAGAATGGTGGGGAGCATAACGGAGCATGACGGTCACAAGGCGGAGGGTGTCATCATCCATCACCTTGCCATAGTAGTCCCAGTCTTGTTCGGAGCCTTCCTGGATGCTGTAGTCATCACCCGACTCGACCAGATCGGCCCCCATGCCCATCATCTGCTGACTGGCACTATAGGTCATGCCTTTCAGCGAGTCGACCACTACGGAAATGGAAATATCCTCATACATGAACAATTCCTGTCCAGGCTCCTCGGGCAGATCTTGATGGTAGAGAAACGAGGGGTAGTTGATGTCAAGCCCCAGTTTGTCACTGTGGTATCGAGTGAGATCCCATTGCCCCAATCGGATGGTCATACTGTCATCACTGGAGAGCTCAGCAACATAGGATCGGGGCTGTTGGCCTCCCGAGCAGGCACCGAGGAGAATCGTCATGCACAGGAGTGCAGCACACGCATATATCATCTTATTCATGCTGCAAAGTTAAAATAATAATCTGAGATAGTCAAAAATAACTCAAGAAATAGTCAAAAATAACTCAAGAAATTTGGTGTTCCGCGCTTTTTACGCTATCTTTGTACCCAAAAACCAACAAAAATGAAGAAATATGAACTCTTGATCATGCTGATTGCAGGCATGCTGGCCATTAGTTGCGGTCAGAAGAAAAAGAATGATGACATTATCGTGAAGCGTGTGGAGACTCCCAAACCGCAGGGTCCTATCCGTATGCAGGAATATAAGCAAACCAAGGATATCGAGTGGTTGCACAAGGATTATCAGGTGGAAGTGAGACGCGTGGCTGATGACAGTCTGAAGATGGTGAAAGACGAGAACGGACAGAAGTTCGTGGATAACCGCATCACCATCCGCATCATGCGCTCGGATGGCAGCGTCTTCTTCAACCAAACTTTCACAAAGGCTGCCTTCGAGAAATTCCTCGATGATGACTACCGGCAGACGGGAATACTGGAGGGACTGGTGTTCGACAGGGTGGACGGGCCTCAGCTCGTGTTTGCAGCGAGTGTGAGTCATCCACAGACCGACGAGTATGTCCCCATGGTTGTGACAGTGAGCAACTTCGGTACCGTAGGCATCAAGCCTGACACGGAGCTTGACACCTCGGGCAGTCTGCCTCCCACTTCGGGGGAAGAGGAGTGAGGAATGTGGAATGAGGAATGAGGAATGTGGAATGAGGAATGAGGAATGTGGAATGTGGAGTGAGGAGTGTGGAATGAGGAACTTGGAATGAGGAAGGTGATTGGAGTGATTTTGGCTGTGCTGGTGATTGTGGGGGGACTCTACTTCTGCGGTGACTGGCGGGTGCAGAGTGATGATGATGCCAAACAGGAGGCAGCCATCGCCCAGGGCATCGACACAGTGCCCATGCTCATTATGCAGGTGCAGAAATGCTCTAAGCTCTACACGGCAGAATATCGTGTTCACAAGATCGTGACTCACGACGATGCCCTCAGGCTGAAAGGCTCGCTGCTGAAAAAACAGTTTGACATCAAGTTGCCTATGGCCGACCGAAAGATTGCCATTCCCATTGACGCGAAGCTGAAGGCTTATATCGACTTCAGTGATTTCTCGGAAAAGAATATCGAACGCGACGGCAAGAAAATCACTATCGTACTGCCCGACCCTCAGGTCAGTATGACCAGTTCGAAGATCGACCAGAAGAACGTGCGCCAGTACGTGGCTCTGACACGATCGGACTTCAGTGATGCCGAGTTGGCTGACTATCAGCAGCAAGGGCGAAAGGCCATCATCGAGAGTATTCCGAAGATGGGGATCCTGGAGAGTGCACAGCGCAATGCCGCGAAGGTGCTCGTGCCCATGCTGAAGGAACTGGGCTACGCGGAGGAGGATATCACCATCGCCTTCCGCAAGCAGTACGGTCCGAAGGACATGTTTTCAATTCTTAGAATCGAGGAGTGAGGAATGTGGAATGTGGAATGAGGAATGTGGAATGAGGAATGAGGAATGTGGAATGAGGAATGTGGAATGAGGAATGTGGAATGAGGAATGTGGAATGAAGATCGTTACATATATTAAAATAGGTATAGCACTGGTAGTGGTGGTGCTGCTCGTGGCAGGGTTCTTTTGGTTGAGAAGTGCCACGGAGGGCGACCATATCAGCTTTGGAGCTGACAACCACATCGAACTGACGCCCACCCAGATACAGAGCATGAAGGCCATCGGCGAGTGGGAATTCCTATCGGTGAGTGCTGAGGAGCTGGTAGACACCGTGCGCAAGGGCATCTTCAAAGACGACGAGTTGGTGCGCATCTATTACGGTACGTTACGCCTCGGGCTGAACATGCACCGACTGCAAAAGGGATGGATCAAGGCAGAGGGTGACTCTGTGGAGATGACACTACCGAAAATCGGACTACTCGACAAGGACTTCATTGACGAGGCCCGGACGAGACCTTTCTTCGAGAGTGGAAAGTGGAAACCTGAGGATCGCGATGCGCTCTACAAAAAGGCCTACAGGCAGATGATGAGTCATGGTATGACACAGGAGAACCTGCAAGCGGCTGAACACAACGCTGAGGAACAGCTGAGACAGATGATGCGATCGATGGGATTTACAAACGTAAGAATTAGATTTGAGGAGTGAGGAACGAGGAAGGAGGAAGGAGGAAGGAGGAAGGAGAAACGAATAGTGAAAAGTGAATAATGAGTAAGGACTTATGGAACAACTGAACGAGATCTTGACAGAAGTGAACGGCATGCTCTGGGGATGGCCGATGATCATCCTGCTATTGGGTACACACCTGTTTCTGACCATCAGGCTGAAATGCCCCCAGCGCCACATCATTAAGGCAATCAAACTGTCGGCGCAAAAGGACCCTAATGCTACGGGCGACGTATCGCAGTTCGGCGCATTGGCCACTGCACTGGCTGCCACCATCGGAACAGGTAATATCGTGGGAGTGGCAACAGCTATTGCCTTGGGAGGGCCAGGGGCTGTGCTGTGGTGCTGGCTGACAGGTGTATTCGGCATCTCGACAAAATATGCGGAGGGTTTGCTCGCCATCAAATATCGTGTAAAGACAGAGAATGGCAGGATGCTTGGCGGTCCGATGTATGCCCTAGAGAAGGGACTCGGTTGGAAGTGGATGGCTGTGCTCTTTGCCTTTTTCACAGCACTGGCAGCCTTTGGTATCGGCTGTACGGTGCAGGCTAACGCCATTGCCACAGTAACCTATGAGAGTTATCACATATCGCAGTATGTGACGGGAGGCTTCGTCTGTCTGATGACGGCTGCCGCGGTATTAGGTGGTGTGAAGAGTATTGCCCGTGTGTGTAGTATGCTCGTGCCTGTGATGGCCATCTTCTACGTGCTGGGCTGTTTCTATATCCTCTATGTGAACGCAGCTTATCTGTGGCCAGCCATCAAACTGATTGTCAGTGCTGCATTCAATCCTGAAGCTGCAGGAGGCGGATTCGTTGGTTCCACAGTGATGACAGCGGCTAGATTCGGTATTGCCCGTGGCCTGTTCTCCAACGAGAGCGGTATGGGTTCGGCACCCATCGTAGCCGCAGCAGCTCAGACAAGGAACCCTGTAAGACAAGCATTAGTATCATCGAGCGGCACCTTCTGGGACACGGTGATTATCTGTGCTATCACGGGTCTCGTCATTGTGAGCAGTGTGTTGGCTCATCCTGATGTGACTTTTAATGACGGTGCCACCCTGACGAAGGAGGCCTTCTCGAAAATTCCCCATGTAGGCACGCATCTGCTGAGCTTCGGACTTCTGACATTCGCCTTCTCGACCATTCTCGGATGGTGCTACTATGGTGAGCGTGCTATGGAGTATCTGAAAGGCAAGAAGTGGGTGATGGGCTATCGCGTCGTCTATATTGTGATGGTATTCATAGGCAGTGTGATGAACCTCGCACTGGTGTGGAACCTGGCCGACTGTATGAATGCGCTGATGGCTATTCCAAACCTCATCTCACTGCTCTGTCTCAACGGCATCATCGTTCATGAAACGAAGAAATACCTCTGGAGCGGCCGTCTCGACAAAGAAATGTAAACATCAAAAAAACTTTGCGGAAACCTTAGCGTACGGGCAGGATGAACTCCATGCGCGTACCTCGGGTCCACAGTTCATCGTAGCGCAGATAGCCGCCCACCTTCTCAGCCAGGCGCTGGGCTACGCTGAGATCGAACTCTGTGGGTTCACAATTCTCATTGGGATTATCAAACCAATCGAAAATCAACGCCTTGCGATCCTCAGGAATCGTCGTCCCCCCCGTATCCTGTACATAAAAGACCAACAGATTGGGTGACTCGCCCAAGTGACAGCCAAGGGTAATATCACCCTTCATCGTAAACTGGCAGGAACAGGCCACGAGCTTATTGATGATGAGCTCGATGATATGATAGTCGGCCTCGACAGAATAGGAATCGGTCAGTTCGCGAGTCAGCGTCAGTCGCACCCCCTCGTGGACACTGGGCAGATTGGCATCTATGCAGCGCTCACAGAGGATATTCGGGCTAAAGCGCTCGTCCTTCAGTTGATGACCGCCATGAACATCGGAGAGGATGGACAGTTCATCGAGCAGCGTGGATATAAGACTCGTGTTATATTTAATCTGGGTAGTAATATGACGCTTTTCACTTTTAGAGAGATAGAGATCATCCTTGGATATGATTTCAGACAGTCCACCGACAGAATGGAGGTGGGTGCGGACCTCGCGTATCAGCCCTTTGAGAAAGGCTGTTCTGACACTCCTTGACTTTTGCATCTCAGCTAACTTCACCTGCTGAGCCCTGCCCCATAGCACAAGTGCCAGGCAAACTATAATCAGAATAACCAATACCACTACCATAAGCGCCACGAATTTGGTTGATACTTAGTTTTGAAAATGCAAATATAGGAAATATTTGTTAAAAATCCAAATTTTTACGCCACTTTTTAAGCAAATAGTGTCAAATGTTGACAATTTCAACAATGGTGAGCGTCTGTTCAGACACTCTGAAACGCACATCGAAATGGAGGAAAGGCATACCGTAGACACGTTCAGGATCATCGTGATAACGCGGTCGAGGATCCTGAGCCAAGATGGCCTTGAGCGCTTCGAGTTGGTCGGCAGGCACAAGGGCAGCCTGTTCGTCGGTCATCACCACTTTGAGAGGCGCCCACCCTACTTGATCAACAAATCCACTGCGCGCCTCGGGGTGGGCATCGGCATAAGCCACATAGGGTTTTACGTCGTAGATAGGCGTACCGTCCATGAGATCTGCGCCCTCAACCCAAATGACAGGTCCCAACAGGGAATCAATCTCCACACGGACCAGTCGGACACAAGAGAGTCCCAGGTTATTAGGACGGAAAGGTGAACGTGTGGCGAAGACACCCAACCGTCGATTTCCCCCAAGACGAGGCGGGCGAACGGTCAGACTTTTCTCAGCCCCACTGTTCTCGGAAAATTCCCAGATAAGCCAGAGATAGTCGAAATCGTCGAGACCCCGTACAGCTTCAGCCTTGCGAAAAGGGGGTTCGAAGACAATACGGCCCATCAGAGAACTGACGAGTCCACTCTGTCGCGGAATACCGAATTTTGACTTCAGCGGCGACTCAAAATGAGCAATCGGAGAGACTTCCATGCGGCAAAGATACACATAAATGACAAAAAACGCAAAAAATATGCTATTTTCTTTTTATATTTCCGATTTTTACATTATTTTTGCAGCATCAATAATAAGAACTACAGTAATATCGCTACTGCAAATGAAACGTATCATATTAGCCCTCTCGCTAACTCTCATCGCAAGCTTCTGTTTTGCGCAGGCTCGCGATTACAGCAAAGACCAAACCTATCAAACCCTGCGCGCAGCCATGCACCATGCCTTCAATGATGGTGACAGTGCCAAATTCTTCCCTGCACTCAGAAACCTGGAAGAGTATCTATTGCAGCAGGGTGACCTGCACGGCTACTATACGCAGAGGTGTAATGAGATTGTCTTCCAGATGAACGAGCGCCATATCTTCGAGGCCTATATGCTGGCACGCAATCTCTCGAAGGAATTGCGCGAAAAGAAGGTGGACAAGGAACGCTACATGGCCATCAACATGCTGGGGCATATCAACAACTACTGCGGCAACAAGGAGGAGGCCAAAAAGAACTGGTATGAGGTGCTAAGAATCATGGAGGAGGAAGGCTACTACTCGAGCATGCCCCCCATTTTCCTGAACATCGTGAATGCGGCTATCGATGACAGCCCGGAGGAGGCTGACAGTCTACTGAACAAAGCGAGGGAAATTTCTTTGAAATATTCACCCGAACGCGTGTTCGATATTGAAGGAAGAATGACGCTGAGTTACTTCTATCGTGGCGATATCGACAAATTCCTCAAAGGCTACAAAGCCTATAAGGAAGGTGAGGCCAAAGGACTATCGTGCGTAAACGGACGCACTATCGAGGTGTATTATCTCGCCTATCAGGGTAAGACCGACGAGGCCGTCGCCATGGCCAAAGAGGAGCTGGGTGACGAGGGCAAAGACGCCATCACCTTGATCTACGAAAGGGCTGGCAGATGGGAGGATGCCTATCATGCTCTGAAGGCCCAGACCGCCTCAGAAGACTCGATTGCCAATGTGGTGCTGGTCAACAGTATGGAGGGCATCGCCGATGAAGTCAAGCTCTATGAGGCCCAGAGAGAGGCCTACCGCGCACGCTCACTCGCCCTCTTGATCACTATCGGCCTACTCCTTCTGCTCGTTGTGGCACTTGTCCACATCTTCATGACCAGACGAAAGCACATGAAGGAGCTGGAGAAAGCCTACGCCCGTGTGATGGAGTCGGAAAAGATGAAGGCTGCCTTTATCCAGAATGTCAGTCACGAGGTGCGCACGCCGTTGAACATCATCAGCGGATTCTCGCAGGTGATTGCCAATCCTGAGCTCACAGACAGTGTTGAGGACAGGCAGAACATGTCGAAGATGATGCAGAAGAGTGCCCACCAGATTACTTCGCTCATTGATGAGATCATCGGCCTGTCGCTCATCGAATCGACAGAGAAGATGAGAAAGGAGGATACACCCCAGGTGAATGCCCTCCTCAAGAATGTACTGAGGGATTATGATGATGTAGTCAATGACGGTGTGGAGCTGAAGCTGGAGACGACACTGGCCGATGACTTCAGCATCACGACCAACGAGAATATGCTGAAGCGCATCCTGACAGCTCTGCTGGAGAATGCCTGCAAATATACGGAAAAGGGATCCATCAAGTTGAAAGCCGCCCAGGCAGACAGCACCCTGTTTATCTCTGTAGAGGATACGGGTTGTGGTATACCCAAGGAAAAAGCGCATGAGATATTCGAGCGCTTCGTGAAGCTCAACTCCTTCAAGGAGGGTATCGGATTAGGACTACCGCTGAGTCTCAAACTCGCAGAGCAGTTGGACGGAACGGTGGAACTGGATACCAGCTACACAAACGGGGCAAGATTCAATGTCAAGTTACCTATCCAGTAACATAAAACCCTCACCGATTGGCGAGGGTTTCTTATGTATAGATTATCCGAGATATTTCATCAGGATGCGGGCATAACCGCTGTCGTGCAGTTTGGTAATGCTCTTCTCACGAATCTGGCGCACACGCTCACGGGTCAGTCCCATCTCAGCACCGATCTCCTCGAGACCACGTTCCTGACAACCGATACCGAAGCACTCCTTCACAATCTTCAGCTCACGATCCTTCAGAACATTACGCAGTACATTGTCGAGGTCGGAAGTCAGCGACTCGTAGTCGACATGCTTGTCGGTACGAGAATCGTCGCCTGAACTCAGCATATCAGCCATCGAGTTGTCATCATCCTCACCAAAGGGAGCATCGATACTCATGTGATGACTATCGGCCTTGGCTGTCTGTTCAATCTTCGACTCCTCGATATTCGTCAATTCAGCCAACTCAGTCACAGAAGGACGGCGCTGGTGAATCTGTTCAAACTTATTGATCTCCTGATTAATCTTGCTCAGGGCACCACTCTGGTTCAATGGCAGACGAACGATACGGCTCTGCTCTGCGATAGCCTGCAGGATGCTCTGGCGAATCCACCACACGGCATAGGAGATGAATTTGAAACCACGTGTCTCATCAAACTTCTCAGCAGCCTTTACCAGTCCGATGTTACCTTCGTCAATCAGGTCAGTCAGGGTCAGACCCTGATGCTGGTACTGCTTGGCTACAGAAACGACAAAACGGAGGTTGGCTGTAACCAGGCGCTCCTTTGCCCTTTCGCCCTCAGGACCACCCTTACGGATAGCCTGTGCCAGTTCGATCTCTTCATCGATGGTCACAAGGGGTTGACGACCAATCTCTACGAGGTACTTGTCAAGTGCTTCACTCGATCGATTGGTAATACTTTTTTGAATCTTTAATTGCCTCATTTCTTGTCTTGTTACTCTGAAAAAGTGTGCAAAAGTACAAAAAATATCGATTCGTTGTAACTCGTGCACACTTTTTTTAAGAGAACTTAACTAAATTCGTCGAATAATTGTCGTAAATCAACGTTTAATTGTTTCGATTTTGCTGTCACCGGGCTTAAAGAGCAGTCCTGAGCAGGTCGTTGCATCAGCCTTGTAAGCCTTCCATTCTATCTTGTTCCAGTCGATCTCGTCGGTACGCTGAGCAAGGGGTACATGAGGAATGAGTGAACCATCACGAACCAAAATAACGGCAGGGATCTCACCAGCCTCGATGGTCTGATAGCCACCCTCATAGACCTTACCCGTCTGATAGTCGATCCACTTACCTTTCGGCAGATAGACCGTGCGCTCAGTGCCACTCTCCATCAGTGGTGCAACGAGCATTTGGGAACCGAACATATACTCATCCTCTACGAGCCAGGCACCTGGATCCTGCGGGAACTCCACGAGCAGGGCGCGCACCATCGGAAGTCCACGCTCCGAACAATCCTTCGCCTGCGCATAGACATAAGGCATCAGCTTGTATTTCATCTCAGCACACGCACGGAACGCATCTGTGAAAGACTCACTGATAAGCCAAGGCTCCGTAGGAGGCGCACCATGGGCACGGGTGTGAGAACTCAAGAAACCGAAGGGCAGCCAGCGGCGATAGATATCCTCAGGTGAAGCGGTTACGAAGCCACCCATATCATGACTCCAGAATGAGAAACCACTCAGTCCGAAGCTCAGACCGCCTCGCAGATCACCCAGCATGCCCGTATTCGTGGTAGCAGCATCACCACCCCAGTGGAGCGCATAACGCTGGCTTCCAGCCCAGGCAGAACGTGCCCAGATGATACCCTCGCCAGGATGATTCTTCTCAACAACCTCCCACAAGGCTTTGTTATAGCGCAACGGATAGAGGTTATGCTCATAGAGTCCACCCTTACCACTATGATAGAAACCATTATAAGGTGCAGCCTCACCAAAGTCGCACTTGATGGTAGAGACGCCCTGTTTCAGCAGTCCCTCAATCTTCGACTGATACCAGCTGACGGTCTCTGGATTCGAGAAGTCGAGAATAGCATCCTCTACAGGCATGCCTCCCGTAGCGTTCACCACATGCATGCCCTTCTCGATGATCTCAGGGAAGAAGCGATTCTTCGGTGTGAAATAAGGCAATTGCCACAGACAGGTGTGGAAACCGTCTTTCGCAAACTGCTTCAGCATTTTCACGGGATCCTCGAAACGATCCTTTGCAAACTGATAGTCGCACTGCCAGTCGACTCCGAACCAACCGGTATCAAAGTGGATGACATCAGAGGGAATCTTATGAGCGCGCAACTGACGGGCAATCTCCAAGCCCTCCTTCTGCGAGAAGTAAGTGATACGGCTCATCCACGTGCCAAAGCTCCAAAGAGGCAGCATGGGGCTCTTGCCTGTGATATCGGTATACTCATTGAGGATGTCCTTGGGTTCGCCCAAGAAGATGAAGAAGTCCATCTGTTCATCAGCCATAAACAGGCGATCAGCACCAATGTAAGAGGCACCGAAGTCGCAGGTCACAGGGGCTGAGGTATGCATGAAGATGCCATAGCCACGATTCGAGAAGAAGAAAGGCACGGGCTTATACTGGCCATCGGTCTCTGGTCCCTGAGGATCAGTCACGCTAAGGTGTACCTTCTGCCCTACCTTATTCAGTGAGGTGAACGATTCGCCACAACCATAGATGCGCTCACCAGGTGCCAGTGTCCATACAGGATTGATGCTACGCGAGTTGTCGCTTCCACGCTTGATAAAGGAGAAGGGCAACAGCTTCACCTGACTGGAGTCATTATCGAGGTTATGGCGTGTCTGGGTGAGAATCTTGCCTTTCGCATCCTTCACGACAATACGCCAGGGGTAGGTCTGTATCTCGATGGTACCATAGTCGGAAGTATACTTGACACCTTTGGCGGTCTGTGTACTCTTCCACATGGCACCAGCACCTTTCTGCTTGAAGCCATCACAGAACATCACATCGTCCTGATCAGAGCACTTCGGTTCGATAGGAGTTGTCAGCATGCGGATACGAGCTGTTCTCGGTGAGATAAACTCCACCTTGATTTTCAGCTCCGGGTCATTCACATAAGCAGCATCGGGGAAATCGAGCATCTGCATTCTCACAGGCCAGTAGCCATTGAGGTTAAACGCCTGTCGAGGTGTCAGTCTGTAGCGTTTCCACTGTACCAGTCCCTCACCCTTCTGGGCATCGAAACTCACGAGCGAGTCTGCCAGAAAATAAGTATTCGACAGGTCGAAGAAATCCGTCGACATGTCTTTCTGCATAGCCTGCAGGTACTGAATGCCTGCATTCGTCTGAATCTGTGCATGGGCTGCCATCGAGTCCAGAAGAGCACAGAAGACACAAAACATTATTCTCTTTTTCATTATCATAGAATTAATTGACCTTGCAAAGATACAAACTTTTCTCCGTTCGTGCAAGGATTATTATAATATATTTGGTAGTATCACAAATTTTGCTTACCTTTGCACCATTCAACATAAACTAAAAATGGAAGGAAAAAAGAATTACCATATTCTGATGATAGTTTTATGCCTGCTATCAGCCATCGCCACACAAGCGCAGAAAGAGCGCTTTGTGTTCACTACTTCCTGGAAGGCACAGGCTCAATTTGCGGGCTACTATGTGGCCTACGAACAGGGATTTTATCGCGAGGCAGGACTGGAAGTTGAGATTCAGCATCCTACGCTGACCAGCTCGGCTCTGAACAGACTAAAATCTCTGGAGTGTGACGCAGCCATGTTCTCGCTGATGTCGGCGATGGACTTCATTTCCCAAGGATTCGCATTGGTCAATATTTTCCAAGACTCCATGAACAGCAGTAACGTGCTCATCTCCCGCTGGGACACCAACCCGCTGAAGATGAAGGGCAAGAAAGTGGCCATCTTTAATTCCGACCCCAACTATCTGACCTTCATCATGAACCATCACGAGAAGATGCACTACGAGTGGGTGCCATTCACCAGCGGTATCAATCTGTTTCTCAGTGGTGCAGTGGATGCTACTATGGCGGTGAGCTATAATGAATACTATCAGCTGCTCCAGTCGGGATTCAAAATGAGCAAAGAGAGTATCTACAGATTCTCAGATCACGACTATAACATCCAAGAGACAGGTGTCTACGTAAAAAGAGACTACTTCCTCCAGCACCGCTCCGCATGCGAGAAATTTGCCAAGGCTAGCCGTCAGGGCTGGGAATGGGCCGCCAAGCATCAGAAGGAAGCACTCGACATCGTGATGAAATACGTGCGCAAATATAATTCTCCCACCAACCAGCTGATGCAGAAGTTTATGCTGGAGGAATGCCTGAGACTGCAAATTAACAAAGACACAGGCAAACGAGAATTCCGCGTCAGACAAGACATGGTAAAGAAGGCTTCACGCATGATGACTGAGTGCAGGCTAATAGCCCGACCTGTATCATATAAAGAAATAATGGGGCAATGAAGAAACTGATACGATATATCCGCAGTTCACTGTCCAGAATACTGGGCTTCTGGGTAGTCATTATCGTGGCCGCTATCTTTACTGCAGCCTTCGCTTTATGGTTCTCTGAGACGCGCGAAGTAGTGCGCGAAGAGGCTTGGAACAAGGCCACGAAAACGATTGAAGGCGCAGTGCTCCATGTCGGCAACACATTTCACCGTGCCGAGGTGGCTGCCAACAATATGCTGGTGGTTATCGAAAACCATCTTAACGAGCCCGACATGATGTTCGACCTGAGCAGACAAGTGCTGGAAAGCAATCCTGACCTGACGGGCTGTAGCATCAGTTTCGAACCTTATTATTTTAAGGATAAAGGCCGTTATTTCTCTGCCTATTCCTACAACGATGGCGACTCCATCCAGACAGAACAGGAGGGCACAGACAATTATCAGTATTTCTGCATGGACTGGTATCTGATTCCAAAACTCCTCGACAAGCCCTACTGGATAGAGCCATTCTTCGAAGACACAGAAGAGGGTATCGTCGTCAAGGACATCTTCTCCAGCTATAGTCAGCCCATCCACGATGCGAAAGGGAAGGTAGTAGGCACTTTTTCTGTAGACATCCGTCTTGACTGGTTCTCATCTATCATCAGCGAGGCAAAGCCTTATCCCCATTCCTATAGTGTCTTGCTAGGCAAGGGCGGCACCTATCTGGTACATCCCGACACCACGAAGCTGTTTTATGAAACTATCTTCACACGAGCCATGGCACAACAGGACTCCGTTTTTGTCAGCATTGGTGAGGCCATGATAGCTGGCGAGACAGGCCATCGCATCGTAGAAATCGACGGTGAACCAAGCTACGTCTTCTATAAACCGTTTAAAAACACAGGTTGGAGTGTGGCCATCATCTGCCCTGAGCGGGATATCTTTGAATCGTACAACGAGTTGCAGCATATTACACGTATCACAATGATTATTGGACTGATGTTGCTGCTCATCTTCTGTTTGGTTATCGTCAACCGTCATCTGAAGCCACTTAGTAGCTTGGCAGCCTTTACCGAACTGTCTGCAGAAGGTCAATTTACCGATGAAGTGCCCGACAGTACAAGACCAGACGAAATCGGACAATTGCAGCACAGATTCCGAAGAATGCAGTTAGCTCTCCGAGAATATACCAGTCAGCTACGCGAGGAAACCGGGAGACTTGAGCAGCAGAACCGCGAACTGACCATCGCCTATGAAAAAGTGAAGGATGAGGAAAGGATCAAGACCCACGTGCTTCACCATATATCGGAAGATATGGTAAAGCCCGTCCAGGGCATTCTGGAAGAATCACGCGTCATCTGCGACAATCATCACGACCTGAGCGAGGAAGACTTCAGCCATACCGTTGACGAGATGTTGCAGAACACCAATCAGATAACAACCCTTCTCGACAAACTGATGAGTGAAGCACAAGGATGCAACGAGAATGGAGAGAGGAGGAAGGAGGAAAAATGAACACAATCATCAGAAAAATCCAGCAGTCGGTATCTGTCCGTCTTAGCTTCAGCATCCTGGCATTCGTCATAGTCATCTTGATTGTGATTATGGGAATCCTCATTCACCGCTCCAAATCGTCAATACGGCAGGCTGCTATTGATGAGACAGAGCAAATGCTTGACAACACAGCCCAACATCTGATTGGTATCATGGACGAGGTAGAAGTAGCCACTCTCAATACCGACTGGCAAGTGTTTCGAAATCTGAACCCAGACTCTCTGCTGAGTCTGTCGGCACGCATATTGCAAATCAACCCCATACTTAACGGTTGCAGCATTGCCATGATACCCGACTACTTTCCCAGTGAGGGCCACTACTTCTCGGCTTATTCCTATAATAACAACGGCCACATTGAGACTGAAAACGAAGGCAGCGACGATTATCCCTACTTTGATATGGGCTGGTATCAAGAGCCCATCAGGCAAGGCAAAGCCTGCTGGGTAGACCCTTTCAAGGACTACAATCCCGGTGCCATCTACTCGCGCGACATCATCGCCAGCTTCTGCAAGCCCTTGGTCAACAGCGAAGGCAATACCATCGGTGTCATATCCGTAGACCTGTCGCAGCGCATGCTCTCACAAATCCTTACGCAGGAATGGCGCTACCCGGATTCCTACTTCGTACTCTTAGGTTCCAAGAATACCATCATCGCCACCAGCAAGGAGAATGTACAGATGGAAGACCTGGAGCGCAGAGACTGTCTTATCTTGCAACAGCCATTGTCTGATTCCGGCTGGCGACTGGTCATGGTGTGTCCTGAGGATAATATCTTCAAGAGCTACTATCAGATGATCATTATCATCAGCTGCATGATCGTCTTCTGCCTGTTGTCCATGCTGGCTTTCTGCTATTACATTGTCCGCAAAACCATGAAGCCCGTTGTAACACTGGCCAAACAGACTGAAGATATTGCCGAAGGGCATTTTGACAGGCAGATCCCCCCCAGCACCCGTATTGACGAAGTGGGCAAACTGCAGAACAGTTTCCATATCATGCAAGAGTCTATCGCCACCCACGTAGCAGAGCTTGAAGCCACGCGCACTGAGACAGAAAAGAAGAACAAGGAGCTGACGAAAGCCAAGACCCTGGCAGAGGAATCTGACCGCAAAAAGACTGCATTCATCCGGGATATGTTCCACCAGATACGTACACCCCTCAACATCATTAGCGGTTTCGCCCAAGTGCTGCGCGACGGACAAAGCCTTATGGAGGAGGAAGAACTTAACACTTTGACCAGAGACATCAAACTCAATAGTCTGTCAATCAACAACATCATCGACAACTGGAAGAAGACGTTGGAGATAGAATCCACGAGCGAGATACCAATGACCGATGTGGTTGATTGCGGTAATCTCTGCCAGGATGTTGCCCGTAGCATTGTGATGCGGCAGCCGGATTTGGTAGAACTGTTTGTAGAGATCGTGGGCGAAAACCCCATCATTACCACCAACAAGGCTTGCTTGACGAAGATATTGAGTGAGTTGCTTACCAACGCCAACAAATATACCGATGAGGGGCGTATCACTATCGGCTGCGGAACCATTGACGAAACCAGTGTCTGCTTCTATGTATCAGACACTGGCCCCGGCATCCCCAAGTCCGAGCAAGAAAACATCTTCAGACAGTTTACGAAACTCGATGATTTCAACGAAGGCCTGGGCATGGGTCTTTACCTCTGCCGCCAATTGGCACAGCACCTTGGAGGTCATCTCCAACTCGATCCTCTTTACGTTGGCGGAACTCGTATGGTACTCACATTGAAAACCAAAAAAGCACATCTGTAATATGAGGAAACAGACATTCATTATTTCAATTATATCTTTAGCCATCATGATTGCCATGAGTTGTAGCTCAGGCCGCCCGCATCGGGGCATTACCGATGAGAACCAGCGCCAGCATGTCGACTCTGTAATCTTTGAAGTGTTCAACACCCGCGATATTCCTCGTGTTCTTGCCGTCATCGACAGTGTAGAACAAAGAGGCGAATTATCGGAGGTGAGGAGCATTTTCTATCGCACCATCACCTATAACAACCGAGGGGAATACCGCCTGTCGCTGAACCTCTATTACCAACTGGCAGATATCGATGCCAGCGCGCTTGACAATCAGGGTGATTTCGAGTGCTACATCTATTCGTGTAAGGACTATCTCCGCTTGCTCTGTAATATGAAGCGCTACGACATGGCACTGCGCGAGGTTTACGCCTTCGATAAAAAACTGAGAGAAGCCGGTGATGACGATTTTACTCGCCTTCACGATATTGCAGAGATGATTGGCGAGTGCCAGCTCTATCTCGGACAAACCACCGAGGCAGCGCACAGCTTTCAAAATGCGCTCAATGATATTCACGACATGCTTAAGATTCACCATGCCCCCCTCGACTTCCGCGAGTGCCAACACACCATGAAGTCGGTGGCTATGGCCTATATTCAGGCAGGCGACTATTCCCATGCCGTTCCCTGGGTTGATAGGCAAGACTCTTTATATACCATTGCCAGCAACCGCTCTGACCGCGATACGATCTATATCGACGAAATGAAAGCCGATATCTGCTATTGCAAGGCACTGTTAGAGTATAAGCGAGGAGGCTCGATTGCCGCCGATAGAGCCTATAGGGCCTATCTCTCTACAAACACGTCGAAAAGGCTGGCATATATTATCAATAGCACGGAATACCTGATGCTGACCCATCGTTATAAAGAAGCCGCCGACAACTACGCGATGCTTCAACGCTTTATGCAGGAAAGTGCCTTTGAAGCCGACCTTGAGAACATCGGGCGCTACCTGTTGCCGAAATACCGCGCCAACCTGTTCGCCGGCCGCAAGGACTCTGCACTCAGTGTGGCCACACAGATAGCCGAAGCCTACGACTCGGCACTTATCCGACAGAAGCATAGCGATGCCATGTTGCTGGCCACCGTCTATGACTCTGAGGGCAAGGAGCGACAGATTGCCGAGCAAAAAGCAGAGATCCTCATCTATACGAGTATCTTCATGTTACTCGTCATTATCTTCTTAGCCATTTATGCCTACCGTCGCCGCAAGGCTTACAACGAACTGCGTGAGCTCATCCGCCGTCTGGACTAAAACTCTATCCACGCAGGATTCAGCGTTGCCGACTTGGCCGTAATCGAGCCATTGCCAGTTGCCACCACCAGACACTTGCCGAAGAAAGCCTTACGCTTGGGCGAAGTGAAACGTTCCATCGAGGTCTGGCAACCATTGTCGGTACCCAGGATGCCGCCTTCGCCTTCATAGATGAAATGGATCTCATCATCAGCCCAAGGACAGAGATTACCATCCTTATCCACCACCTCTGCAGTGATAAAGGTGGTCGTCTTACCTTGATAGTCTACTGACAATCGTATATGATCAGGGGCACCGGCAGTCTTAATCACCTGCTCGCACACCACCTTACCGTCTTTGCGAGATACAGCCTTCACCTCACCAGGATCGAATGTCACCCGCCAGCCTACGTGATACTCTGTGCAAAGTCCAGGTTTCCAGCCCTCTGGTTGATGATCAGTCTTGCGGCGCACGCCCTGACTCTTGCCGTTGATGAAGAGCTCCACCTCATCGGCACCACTATAGTAGCACCACATGTCGATATAGTCACCAGGCACCCAGTTCCAGTGGGGGAAGAGGTGCAGCATAGGATTCTGTGTCCACTCACTCTGATACATATAATAGGTATCCTTGGGGAAACCAGCGAGGTCGATGATGCCGAAGTAACTCGATCGTGCAGGGAATCCGTAGGGAGTAGGTTCACCGATATAGTCGAAACCTGTCCAGATATACTGTCCACCCACAAAGTCGTTGTGTTTCACCACATCCCAAGTCTCCTCATGCGTACTCGACCATGAAGCATGCATATTGTCGTAAGCCGAACACATATACGAAGGATCCGTATAAGGCAACCACCACTCCTTCGGTGCCTTATAGACCGTATCGGAAGGCATCATATAGAAGCCGCGTGTCTGCAAGGCCGATACACTCTCAGAGAAGATGAATGGCTTGCCCGCGAAGTTCTGTGGCACATCCTTCACCCACTGATGGTGATAGTTGAATCCAATCAGGTCGATAGCCCCACTCTTGAAGAGGTGGTTATTGGGTGAAGGCTCGTTACAGCCAGCCGTGATGAGGCGCGAAGTGTCGTAACGCTTCACGATCTCTGCCAGATGCTGGGTGAGCAGACTCTGTACGGAGAGTTCGCCATCCTTCGCCAATGTCGAGGCGTCATGCCCAGCGTTCAAGATCAGATTCGCCTGTTCGAGAGTCAGCGTATCAGCCTCAGCAGAAGACCACTGCTCAAGCACCTCGTTGCCTATCGACCACATCAGGATAGAGGGGTGATTACGGTCGCGCAGAATCAGATCCGTCAGGTCGCGCTCATGCCACTCATCAAAGAAACGGGCATAGTCGTTCTGGGTTTTCTTGCGCCGCCACATGTCAAAGCTCTCATCCATCACAATGAGTCCCATCGTGTCGCACATGTTCAACAGCTCTGGAGCCGGCGGATTATGCGAGGAGCGAATGGAGTTCACACCCATCGCCTTCAGTTTGGTAAGTTTGCGATGGAGGGCATCCTCATTGAGGGCAGCACCAAGACATCCGAGGTCGTGATGCTCACACACGCCATTAATCTTGAAGTTCTTGCCATTGAGCCAGAAGCCTGTCTTGGCATCAAACTTAAAGTCACGGAAACCGGTGGTAGTCTCCACTTCGTCCACCACCTTGCCACCTGCAATCAGTTGCGTGCGTACCTTATATATATATGGGGCCTCGCAGCTCCACATGTGTAATGAGGACTGTGGAATGTGGAAAGAGAAATCATTGGTGGTAGCAACCGTCTTGCCCGATTGGTCAATAAGGCTGTTTTTCACGATGACCTTCTGTTTGGTGGGGTTCTCGTAATCCACCTCTACCTTGCCGTCATGTACGAACACGCCCCAGTGCTTCACATGGATGGGATGGGTCTTGGTGAGCCATACGTGGCGATAGATACCACAGCCAGAGTACCAACGGGAATTGGGCTGATCAGAATTGTCAACTCTCACTGCCACCACATTCTCCCCCCGCTTGATATAGGGTGTAATATCGTACTCGAAACTCGAATAGCCATAAGGACGGAAGCCCACCTTCTGGCCATTCACATAGACAGTCGAGTTCATATAGACACCGTCGAACTCCAGGAAGAACTTCTCACGTTTCACTTCTTCACCGTTCACTTGGAAATGCTTACGATACCAACCGATTCCCCCCGGAAGGGCTCCACCACCTGCACCACTGGGATTACCGACGAAGAAGTCACCCTCGCGCGCCCAGTCGTGGGGCACGTTGAGACGGCGCCAATAGCTATCGTTATAATCCACTTGCGACATTTGGGTTGAGTCGCCTAATACAAAAAGCCAGTCAGCGTCGAAATTCTGACGCTGACGGGCTTGTATCGATGTCAGTCCACACAGGACTAAAACGAGACAAATGAATTTTTTCATCTCACTTTTCACTATTGATGTTTCACATCGAGCCTACTCACTATTACTTCAATGTAACACTGACTGCTTTACCATTATACTGAACCATCTTGCCCTCGGGATTATCGAGGTTGAGGGGCTTGGATGCATCCTTGCTGATGAGCACCACATTGAACTGGCGATTCTTCAGCATGCCTGGGAACTGACCCTTGCGAGCACCAAAAGAAACCGTCTTTGTAGCATCGTCGTAAGTGATGTCAATTGTAGCATACTTACCCTTCTCGTAATTGTAGTTGGTTCCTTCGTCCTCATAGAGCTGGAAACAACCATTCTTGCCTGCATATACGTAGAGGTTGATGAGTTCGGCAGGTTTCTCATCACTCCACTCCATCTCAGGACCAAATGGAATGATGGCACCCTCACGGACAAAGACGGGGATACACTCGTAAGGTGCATCGACAATGAGATGCTGACCTCCAGCGACATATTCGTTGGTATAGAGGTTATACCAGCCACACTGCTCTGGGAAGTAGACGCTGCGATTGCGAGCCTTATAGTAGCCTACAGGACAAGCCATCAGCGCAGGACCGAACATCCACTGGTTGCCGATATTCTCCACTGCCTTATCACCATTGAAGTCCATCACCAGCGGGCGCATCAGCGTGTAGTCCTTGAAATGAGCCCAGCCTGCCATCGAATAAAGGTATGGCATCAGGCGATAGCGCAGCTTGTCATAATAGACGAATGACTTATAGGCAGGATGCTCATCGGGAGCAATATTCCAGATTTCGCGCAATGGCCACTGACCGTGAGAACGGAAGAGCGGGATAAAGGTTCCGAACTGGTTCCAACGTGTCTGCAACTCACGCCACTCCTTCAGATCTTCATTCTCAACACCAGTCTTGTCAAACAGCTGCTGGGCTGCCATATAACGGTTCTCCACACAGAAGCCGCCCTGATCCATACCCCAGAAAGGAATACCAGAGATGGAGTAGTTCAGACCAGCCGTCATCTGAGCACGCATATCCTCCCAGCGGGTGCCGATATCACCACTCCAGGTCGCTGTAGAGAAGCGCTGCTCGCCTGCGAAGCCGCTACGGGTAAGCAGGAACACGCGAGGCTCATTCATCTTACCCTTCCATACAGAGCGCTGTCCATGATAGATGGCATCTGCATTCACGGTGCTGTAGGCATTGAAATATTCTGTAGAGGTACCTAAGGCTGTAGGACCACTAAGAGCTTTGCGATACCACATCGGGGTACAGTCGCGCACATTAGGCTCAGAGGCATCCATCCACCAGGCGTCGACACCTGCGATACCATCGTGATTGTACTTGGTGTAGAGGTTCTCATCCATCTGGCGCCAGAACATCTTACGGGCACCAGCATCGTATGCATCGTAGAAACCATTCTTATAGCCGCGACCCACCCAGTCGTGGATATCATCATTGGGACTCTGTACATACATCCAACCCTTGGCATCGAGCTCTTTGTAGTTGTCAGTGTTGCAATAGAACTTAGGCCATACAGAGATCATGAAGCGACCATGCATCTTGTGGACATTGTCGAGCATCTGCTGGGGATTGGGATAGCGCGAAGCCTCGAACGTGTGAGCCCCCCACTGATCCTCAGGCCAGTAGTTCCAGTCCTGCACGATATTGTCGATAGGAATGTGGCGCTTACGGAACTCAGCCAGCGTGCCTTCAATTTCATCGGAAGTCTTATAGCGCTCGCGGCTCTGCCAGAAGCCCAGCACCCACTTGGGATAGAGGCTGGCTTTTCCTGTCAGCGTACGATAGCCGGAAACCACCTGGTCGAGATTCTCGCCTGCAATGAAATAATAGTCCATATCCTTGGCCATCTCACTCCATACAGAGAGCTGCTCGCGCTCAGCCTTGTTACGAGGCTGAGCCACACGCAGACCGCAGTAAGCCTCACCACCATCAGGACGCCACTCTATGCGCAGCTGCACGCGCTTGCCCTTCTGCAACTCTGTAGCAAACTTATAGCTATTGGGATTCCAAGCTGTGCGCCAACGCTCGGGCACCACCTCCTTACCATCAATATACACCTTCACATAGCCTGAATAATACAGGATAAACTGATAGAGCTGGCTCTTGCCTTTACACTTACCACAGCACTCGGGCTCGATAAAGCCTTCGTAGGTGACATTGGCACCCATCAGGTTGATGCCCTTCGGGAAGTTCTTGATACCGCCATTGTCAGTCTTCAGCGCAATCTCAGATTTTTCAGGCGTACCATATTCATAATAGATACTGTCTTCATCGCGAACCAGTTTCTTGCCTTTCGGATCAACATAAATTCCCGTGAGATGACCTTCCTTGCCAGTGCGATCATAGAGTTTGAACGCACGGTTCAGCTGCAGGTAGTCATTGGGATTGCCAAAGCGGCAATAGCTGTACGAATCCCACAACAGACCATAGTTCTTATTCGACAGCACAAAGGGAATGCTCACCTTTGTATTATACTGGAACAGATCCTCGTTCTTACCCTTCATATTGAACTCCTCGCTCTGGTGCTGGCCCAGACCATAGAAAGCCTCATCTTCAGGGCTGTCAAACTTCATCTGCCAAGAGAGACCATGTTTCTGCTCCTCGGGTACGGTGTAACCCGTCTTCATACCCAGTTCGCGCTCAGGCACCGTGAAGTCCCAGAACTTCTTACCATCCTTCGCTTCCTTCAGCAGTTCCTTGCCTGCTGCATCAAAGAAAGTCACCTCACCTGTAGCCTTCGACACGACTGCCTTGACATTCTTGGCTTTTACTACCACGTTGCCATCTTCATCAGTCAGTGTGTATGAGCCCTTGGCAGGGGCCGTTTGCGGCACAATCATCAGTGAGGCAGGTTTCTCGGGCAGGGCATCCTTCGAGGTGGCACGCACACGGATAATGTTGTCGTTGATAACCTCGAGATTGATGACTTTAGCCTGACCTCCGTCAGGACGAATTGTGACATTGTTACCATTTGTCTGTACCTCTGCCGCCATCGACGTTCCTGTCAGCAGCAGAGCAGACACCATCATTAGGATCTTTTTCATACCTTGTTTTAAATAAATTATAGTTTGTTAGTTGTTATCATCATCCATCAGCACAGCCTCTTCGATTTCTTCAGGCTGATCAAGTGGCAGTGTAATCGTGAATACGCTTCCACCACCAGGATTGTTGTCGCCTGTCACCGTACCGCCATGAGCCGCCACGATATCCTTAACAATATGCAGGCATACACCTGGATCATCATCGCTTACCACAGGATCGAACATGTGCTCCTTAGCCCCCTCAGGGAGTCCGATGCCATTATCCGAAATGCGGATAGTACCATGATTCGGGGTCTTGTCGACAAACACCTTGATGCGACAGTCACTGGGCGAGAACATCACCGAATTGTTCAGCAGGATCTGAATAGCCTGCCCCAGCAAATCCTTGTCGAAATCCATCACGAGATCCTGGGCCAAGGGGAAGAAGGTGAACTTCAGGCGCTTGCCCTCTGGCGCCTTGAACTGTGCACACTGCTCCTTCATAAACTCCTGCAAGTCGCCCGACTGTTTGTTCAACGAACTGATTTCCCATTCGGGCTGCTGGGGCTGAGCTTGCTTTTGCTGCTCTGGAGCTGCTGTCGCTGTTTCGTTCATGAGCTGGGCCTTCATCTCGGCCATCCACTGCTTTTTCGTAAGCTCCATGCGCAGGCGTTCACGCTCCAACTCTTCAGCCTGACGCTTCATAAACCAGCGGCGCCAGAAGTAGATACCTGCAGCCAAAGCGCACAGGAAGAGCAACAGGATCCATCTGTTACGCAGCAACGGTGGCGTGATTGTAATCTTCAAGGTAGCCTCGTTCTGTCCCATCGTACCGTCCTCATTCAGCATGCGCACATGGAGGGTGTAACTGCCATGATGGAGCGACATATAAGTGATGTTAGGATCTTGCTCCTCTGTCTTGATCCATCGGTCGCTGAAGCCCTCAAGCATATAGATGAATCTTGAGGGGTTATGAATCTCACCCTTATTAGATCCCAACTGGATTGTAAACTGGTTCTCGTCATGGCGAAGTGTCAGTTCACGGCATTCGTTTAGGGCCTCTTCGAGGATGACTCGACCACCGAACTCTTCACCCACGCCAATCTGCTGACCAAACAGTTTCAGGCCACTAAAGATAGGTTTTTCCGTATTATTGACACCTGATACCAGTTTGGGATCAATAACATCCAATCCTCCAAGACCTCCAACGAGAATCAGGCCTTCGCGCGTACAGCTGATGGAACGCTTGTTATAAGGTCCCTGCTGCAGACCATCCTTTGAACTGAAGCTGCGCACAAGGAATGTCCACTCGCCATTATCCTCCTTTTGTGGAACGACATTTGAGATACCGTGATCGGTAACCACCCACATGGTATGAAGTTTGTCCTCTGCGATGCCCGACACGCTTGAGCCTATCAGGCCATTGTTCATATCAAGCATCTTCTGCTGTCCTGTCTTACGGTCGACAATACAGCAGCCCGATGTAGAACCATACCAAATAAGTTCACGACTATCCTCCATCACACAGACGCTGGTAGCATTTGCAGCCGGCTGACCAGGAATGGCAGGAATCTCGAAATTCATCACCTGACCGCTGACTGGATTGATAAGCGAATAGAACACGGAATGACCAACGATAAGCCATCCCTTCTTGATCCATCCTATGCTGGTCATGAAGTTCTCTTTCAGCTTTGTGTTATACGTACTCCAAGTCTTGAACTTACCTGTCTTCAGATTGAGTCTTTGCACACCATTGCCGAGTGTACCAATCCATATATCGCCCCATTTGTCCTCAGTGACAGACCATACGTTATTGTTCAGCAACGCTCCATCGGCATTAGAGGCCGTATAGACCTTCACCTGTCCGTTGTCAATATGTACCAGACCGCCATTGTAGGTTCCGAACCAGACAGAACCGTCGCGAGCACCATAGCTGGCAACCATGATATCAGAGATCAGCGGACTATTCGCCTTGTTGAGCGTCTGCATCTCTCCCGTCTTCGGGTCATACTTAATAATACCCCTGTCATCTGTACCAATCCAGAAATTGCCCTGCGAATCCTCGGTCGCTGTGTTGACATCTCCTACTTCCAGTGTCTTAAAAGCCAACGGTTTCTCAATATACTGATTCAGGCCACTGCGATAGGCACCGATCCACATGTTGCCGCTATTATCCAACAACAGGTGCTTAACCGTGTTCTCACTGATTGAGGTCTCATCAAACTTATTGTTGAGGAACTGGCGCATATCCATCGTCTTCGTGTCGATGACAATGAGTCCCTCATGGTCAGTAGCCAGCCAAAGCCAATTGCGCTGATCCATCACGAGATCCCACACAAGTAGATTTTCCGGCAGAGAAGCCAGACCCTTTTGTCCGAAGAAAGCGTTGATAGACATGTGCCACTTCTTCTCCTTCTGCTCGTAAATATAGGTCGTACCATTGGAGAGCACCCAGTAGTTGCCGAAATTGTCCACAACAACCCTATAATCAGAACTGGGGGCTCCACCATGCTGGCGAATGAAGGAATCTTTCCACACCACCTTTCCCCTCGAACCGTCGACAGCCATCAGATCACCATCGCTCGATGCCACGATAAGCTGGCCGTTATACTCAGCAAAAGACGAGAACCAGAACTCTTGGGGAAACTCCTCCTGACCATAGCCATACTTCGTCAATGTCTTCTTCTCCGTTTGGGGATTATAACAATAGAGACCGTCCGTGTAAGTCTTTACCCAAATGTTTTTCTTCGAATCGATATAGATACGGTCTATACCTCCCGTAATTCCCAACTTAGCCAGATATGGCGACGGATTACGCATGGTTCTCTCTGTAATCGGGTCGAAGATACTGTAATTCATGCCTTGCTTCAGCCAGAACTTACCGTTGATGTCCTCCCAGATCATATCCACATAATTATTCCGCAACGTCGTCGTATCGTTGGGATCAGAATAGAAGATGCGGAAACGATAGCCGTCATAACGGTTGAATCCGTATGGCGTACCTACCCATATAATACCTTTGGAGTCCTGAAACATACAGTTAATCTGAGAGTTTGACAAACCGTCACGACTGTCGAGACGACGGAACTTCATATCAGGAATCACTGTCGAGGCAGCACTAGCGCCCAGGCAGCACAGAAACATAATAGTTGTCAGAAACTGCTTCATATAGTTATTGGCAATTTATTAAAAGTCCATAATTCGCTACAAATTTAGACATTTTCTTTGATATAAACAAATATTCGACGAAAAAATTGCAACTAAGTTGCGAAACTCTCTTTGTAACTTTGCACCCAGAAAGGAAAATTTAGGTATTTGTAATTATAAAAAGGTATAATATGTCACACGAGAATCATCAACACGAGTGCTGTGAGCATGAGCATGAACATGAGCACCATCACGAGCATTCTTTGAGCAAGCAGCTCTGGCTCATTGGTATCACCGTCATACTGCTCATCATGGCGGTTGCTGTCGAAAAGACTTTGGACCTGCCCAAGTGGCAGTTGCTCATGGTCTACCTCGTCCCCTACCTCCTGATTGGTCACGACACACTGAAGGAAGCCGTCGAGGGACTGACCGAGGGCGAGGCTTTCAACGAGCATTTTCTGATGTCGATAGCCACCATCGGTGCGCTCTGCATCGGGTTCCTGCCTGGGGCGGAAACCGAATTTCCTGAGGCGGTCTTTGTGATGCTCTTCTTCCAGGTAGGCGAGCTGTTCGAGGGCTATGCCGAGGGAAAGAGCCGGGAAAGCATTGCCCACTTAATGGATATACGCCCTGACGTAGCCCACGTAGAAACTTCCACCGGACTGAAGGATGTCAGTCCTGAGGAGGTTCAGATAGATGAGATAATTGTCATCCGCCCGGGAGAGAAGGTTCCGCTCGACGGTTTCATCGTAGAGGGCAGCACCTCACTCAATACCGTTGCCCTGACAGGTGAGACCCTACCACGCGAAGTAACTGAGACCGACGAGGTCATCTCTGGCTGCGTCAACATCTCAGGTGTCATCAGGGTTCAGGTCACCAAGACCTTTGGCGAGAGCACAGTGTCAAAGATCCTGAATCTCGTGGAACATGCCAGCGAGCATAAGTCTCAGAGCGAAGCTTTCATCACCCGCTTTGCCCGCGTCTATACGCCTGTAGTGGTATTTGCCGCCATCGCCCTCGCAGTCATTCCGACACTCCTGGGAGGTTCGTTTGCCACATGGCTCTATCGAGCACTCATGTTCCTCGTTGTCAGTTGTCCATGTGCGCTGGTCATCAGTGTGCCCCTCACCTTTTTCGGGGGCATCGGAGGAGCCTCCCGAAGGGGTATACTCATCAAGGGAGCTAACTATATGGACATCCTCGCCAAGGTGGGAACCGTCGTCTTCGACAAGACAGGTACCCTGACTCACGGGCAGTTTGCCGTAGAGGCTGTACACCCTGAGCGATACGACGCCCATCATCTGTTGCATCTGGCTGCCCATGTGGAGCACTACTCTACCCACCCTATCGGAGCTGCACTGCGCGACGCTTTCCCTGAAGAAGCTACCGATGGTTGCCACATCAGCGATGTCGAGGAGATAGCAGGCCAGGGCATCCGCGCAAAGGTAGGTGATAACATCGTGTGTGTGGGCAATACAAAGATGATGGACACTATCGGTGCCCAGTGGCACGACTGCCCACAATGTGAGCACCAACATCAAGCAGCATCGGGAACCATTATCCACATGGCTATCGACGGACAGTATGCAGGACATATTGTCATCAATGACAAGATCAAGGCTGACAGTAAAGAAGCCATTGCCCAACTCAAAAAACTGGGTGTTGGGAAGACCGTGATGCTGACAGGTGATCGTGAGGAAGTGGGGCACCATGTAGCAGAGCAACTGCAACTCGACGAATACCATGCCGGACTGCTGCCCGCAGATAAGGTCAGCCATATAGAGCGTCTGCTCACACCTCCAGAGACTGTCAACGGAGGCAACTCCGACAAGCCTGTAGTGGCTTTCGTGGGCGATGGCATCAACGATGCCCCAGTATTGGCTCGGGCAGATGTAGGTATTGCGATGGGCGGTCTTGGCAGCGATGCCGCCATCGAAGCTGCAGATGTAGTGCTGATGGATGACCAGCCTTCAAAGGTAGCGACAGCCATCCGGATAGCACGCAAGACCATCTCTATCGCCCGTCAGAATGCCATCTTCGCCATTGCCATCAAGGTTTCAGTCCTCCTGCTTGCCACCTTCGGACTGGCAAACATGGCCCTGGCCGTATTCGCCGATGTAGGCGTGACCGTTCTGGCCGTATTCAATGCCATGAGGGCTTTACGCACATCAGCGTAAAGCCTTTATTGATGCTTGGCACTCGTCTCTCGGATCACCAGTTTCTGAGGTACGATCTTCTTGTAGATCTTCGAGTCGCCACCGATGTTCTTGAGCAGCAACTGGCAAGACTGAACACCCATATCATACGACTGATCCTCGATGACCGACAGTTTGGGCGTTACGTATTTCGTGTGAACATCATCAGTAAAACCTATCAGCGCCACGTCTTTTGGAATCTCCAGCCCCTTCTGCTTGATGGCAGTAAAGGCAGCAAACGTGATGATATCGTTGAAAGCCAGGATAGCATCAGGCCGATTATCCATCTCCAACAGCTTCGTGGTAGCCTCAAGAGCCCATTCGTAGTCAATCTTCTCACATACCACCAACTCACGCTCAATAGGAATGCGATTCTCCTTCAGGGCCTCCAGATAGCCATGCTTACGACGCTTCACCATGTCCAGATGATTAGGACCTCCCACGAAGGCTATCCGCCGGCTACCTGTGTCAATCAGGTGCTGTGTCGCTTCCTGAGCTGCCACATCACCATTGGCCATCACACTCGAGAACTTATCTGGCAGACAGGTACGCCCGAAAAAGACCAAAGGGATACCCATGTTCGAGATTTCCTCAAAATGACTGTAATCTGTCGTATCCTGAGCCAGACAGGCGATGATTCCCTCCACATGCAGACTGATGAAATTGTCGATGGCCCTCACCTCAGCCTCACTGTTCTCATGGGTGTTCGCACTGATAATCGAATAGCCCGCCTTGCGCGCCTCCTCTTCGATACCGTCAAGCACTGCTGAATAATAATGTGTCACCAAATTGGGTACCACCACACCAATCACTCTCGGAGCCTCTTTGCGAAGACTCTGAGCAAAGGGATTAGGCCTATAGTTCAGTCGTTTAGCCAGCTCTTTCACCTTTGCCTGCATCTCCAGACCAATCTCAGGCGAACTTCTCAGCGCACGACTGACGGTTGCGATACTGACGCCAAGCTCCTTGGCGAGATCTTTCAGTGACGTTCTGCGTTTTATATTAGCCATGAAAGTTGATAATTTAGATAGACGCGGCAAAGATACGAATAATTATCGAAAATCGCAAACGTTTACGTTTATTTTTTCACATAAAAAGCATACAAACAGCCAAAAATCATCGTACCTTTGCACCAGCAAAATCAGAATGAGTAATGAATAGTTGATAATAAGTTAGTTAGAAATTTGAAAGCAAGACCGTCGTGATGACACTCTTGCTTTCTTTTTTGTCTTCCCTAATCACGCTTTTGAATAAACGACTAATTCTCTTGGCAGGGTGATGACCTTCAGGCGTTGATACCAGATACGGCTGGAGCCTGCGATGTGTTTCTGGGTATGGCTGCTGATAATGTAGTAGCTCGCAGTATATTCGTCCATCATGTCGAGAAACACCTTCTTGATACGCGAACATTTCTCATTGATGGCATTATCGAGAGGATTAACCAGATGATCCACGCCTTCGATAATTTTCTCCTTATCCATCAGCTTTGCCGTAGCCATATAATAACGGGTAAGTTCCTCGCGATAATCCGAGAGTCGTTTGAACTCTATCCCTTCAGGATGCGCCAGGAAGAGCAGATAGACAGCCTTATGCACAGGCTGAAGCTCCACCTCCTGACGATTATAATCTTCAAGGATGAATCGATAGTCGTTGGTGATGAGAAGACGACTCAGTTTCCCCTTGGCAGCCTCGATGCGCAATTCTTCGAGCAAGGGCACACCAAGGGCTTTCAGCAAAAGGTCGATCTTACCCTCTGCCTGTAGCTGCCCTGCGAGACGCTTCACCTCCAAGGCCATCTCTTCAGGTGTCATCTGTTCAGTCATTCGGATCTTCTTTCATAAAACAATTGAGCCAATTCTTCAATTTATCAATTGCTGAGGGAGTCTTTTCTTTTTTAGGTATAGGTTCAGGCTCAGGTTCCGGCTCAGGAGCCACTGCTGGTTCAGGCTCAGGAGCAGGCTCCACATCGAAGACAATCTCTTGCTGCTTTGCTATGACTTGCGCCATCGTTGGTGTCTTCTTGGCAGGCTTATAGAGCAGAGGTATCAGATTCTCGAAATATTCATCCTCGTTACGATACACATCTGTCTTCACTTCCTCCTTCAGACTATCCTCCATACCTGTGGCGAGAATCGTCACCTTGGCATCCTCCCCCAGAGAATCATCCGTAGCCGTACCCCATATTACCTCGATATTGGGATCCAGCTGATCAAAGAAATCATCTATCTCTTGCAACTCACGTACAAAGATAGGAAATTCATCGCTCGCATAGATGTTAAAGAGGATGCGTTTGGCTTTGCCAATGTCATTACCATAAAGCAGAGGAGAGTCCAAAGCATTGAGAATGGCTCTCTCTACGCGATGTTCACCACTGGCGCGTCCCATAGCCATAATAGCACCACCGCCATTCTTCATCGTAGTCTCCACATCGCGGAAGTCACTCTTGATACCACCGTCACTGGGCAAGGTGATGAGTTCCGAGATACCCTTCACAGCATCCATCAGGATATTGTCAGCCCTGAAGAAAGCCTCCTTCAAAGGAATCTCAGCATCGGAATAGACATCACAGAGGCGTTCATTGTTCACAATCAGGAGGGCATCCACGTTCTTACGCATCTCCTCCACGCCTTTCAAAGCCTTTATGATCTTGCGCTTCTTCTCAAAGTAGAATGGAATCGTCACCACACCAATTGTCAGCAATCCCATATTCTTTGCCACACCAGCCACCACAGGAGCAGCACCAGTACCAGTGCCGCCACCCATACCAGCAGTCACAAAAACCATCTTGGTGCCATCGTTTAGCAGATTCTGAATACTGTCGATAGTACTCACAGCCTCATTCCGTCCCTTCTCTGGATCGCCCCCTGCGCCTAAACCTTCGCCTAATTGTATCTTCACTGGCACTTCCGAGCGTGACAACGACTGACTATCCGTATTGCAGACAGCATACGTCACCCCCTCTACACCCTCCTTATACATATTATTAACAGCGTTGCAGCCTCCACCACCAACGCCAACGACCTTGATGATGCCCTGCATCTTGTCAGTTACCTCATTAAAAAAAGGAATAATATCTTCACCCATATTTATACTCCATTTAATTTCGGGTACAAAGATACGAAACTTCCCTCATACTTCCAAATCTCCGCAAGGCTTGCGAGAGATATTTATTCTTCACGAACATTCCATATCGTATGGAAGACTCTATCCACTGTTGCAGAATCCACCTCACGTAGTGCATCGAAAGTTATCTCGTAGATCTCCACTCTGGCTCCCAGATGACGTATGGAGTCCTCCATCTGCCTCATCTTCTTATCGCGCTTAGCCAACTCCTTCTGGTAATAGTCGAAAGCATGCTCTTTTTGGACATTCAGATGCCAAAACGCCCCAACTACTATCAGTGCAACCACGAATGACGCTATAACCAATATAAACTTCTTCATCATAACATCTGTTATTGTATCTTTGCCTTGCATAACTAAAAAGGTAATTCTGCGCTTTCATTACTTTCTTGATCCATTTACAATGGCACAACGACACAAGTTCTTCGCGTTCAAGCGCTGGCAACATGTCCACGCATTTACGTAATTCCTCTTCGCTCCATTGTGTGTAATAAAGCTTCTTCGCTTGTTTAATAATGTACTCGTAATCTGTCATAACTTGCAATATAAAAAACTGTGGCAAAGATACGAACAAATATCTATGCCACCAAGCAAATATGCCCCACAAGGCTTGTGGAAATGGCATTTCATTCCCAAGTCACCAGTTCACGAGGGAGGGAGATTTTCTTGGGCTCACCTCGTTTACCTTTTATGTAATATTGTTCAGCAATGCTACTATCAAGTATGGAAGTAAATACCTTCCTGATTCTTGTGCATTTCTCATTGATAGAGTTAAGTAGCGGATTAGTAACATCCTCTATACTCTGAATGGCTCTATCAGATAATCCCCAAGGGCGAACCTTGTCATAGATTCTTGTCAGCTCTTCGCGATAGTCAGGTAAGTCCTTGAAATTGATACCTTCAGGATGCTTCAGGAATAGCAGATACACTGACTTTACCAAAGGCTCCAAATGCACCTCTTTACGCTCATCGCCTAAGAATATCCTGTAGCTCCTGCTGATCATCAACTTAGGCAATGGGTGGCAGCAGAACAACTGTGAGATTATCTCCTCTTCAGTCATCCCATACGCCTTAAGCATCTGCACTTTCTCCTGCATCTCCTTGATGAGGATAGAGCAATGAAACTGCTTCAACTCTTCGTTCTCTGTATCTTTCGCGTGTCTCATAGTTTGTAGTTGTGTTTAGTTAGTAAATATGTTAATCATGGCATCCGAAGTTCACTCGTCAGAGAACACCTGCTTCTTGATGAGTCGAAGCAGGTATTCTACTGCCTTTGGAGCCTTCTCGCGAGCTGTTGCCAACTTCTGGGCAAACTCTTCATCAGTGATGTCCGAATTGAAGTCATCCACCAACTCTCGAGGATCATCCGATGTCTTCACGAGCCCCAAGCCCTTACGCTTCATCAGATAACGAAGCGACAGGATACCCTTGTCGTACTTTGGCTTTGCCTTGATGAGTTCCTGCATCAGGTTCAGACCATTGTCGCCAATATGCAACTCGTTGAGCATGGCAATCATGTAGAGCACCTTGCAGTCTGGCGTTGACATATCGAACACGTCACCCATCAGCACATTCACAGTGTCAGCCTCCTCGTAACGTTCGAGTTTAGCCAGACTGCGTGACTTCACATAGAGAGCCTCCTGGCATTGATGCTGAGCCAACACGCTATCAGCATACACCAAGGCCTGCTCATACTTGCCTGCATAGAGGCTCAACAGGGCCACGAGGAACTTAGGTGCCCAATGGTCTGCCTCCATCAACGATGCTGGAATCTCTTCTGCACACCCATAAAGTTCTTCGTCACAGATCACAGTATCGAGGAATCGCTTGGTCTGCTGCATCGCCTCCTTGATGTCGCCATTGGAAGCCTTCTTCTGCACCAACATCAGATACTGCTTGGCAGCCTCATCATAGTCGTGATGCGCCAGCAACTGATAGACAGCCTTTCCGCTTTCAATCTCGCTGTTGATCATCTGCTCGTCGTTATAGCCGTTGGCATACGACAGCACTTCACGGCTCGTATGAGCATACTGAGGAATGATAGGACGCGAGAGGAACAATCCACCCAACGAACGCACACGACTCAGTGCTACATAGAGTTGGCCTGCAGCGAACATGCCTCTGCTCAGATCAAGGTAGAGCTTGTCAAAAGTCATACCCTGACTCTTATGTACAGTGATGGCCCATGCGAGTCGAAGCGGATACTGGGTGAACGTACCCATCAGTTCTTTCTTCATCTTGCGCTCCTCCTTATCGTACTCATAACTGTACGACTCCCAAGAGCAGTTAGGCACCACGTAGGTCTCACCACCCTCAATAGTTACCTTTATCTCGTCCTTCGACAACTTGGTCACTTTGCCAATGGTGCCATTCACCCAACGCTTATGCGAATCGTTGCGAGTAAACATCACCTGAGCACCCACCTTCAGCTTCATGGTCTTATCCACAGGGAAACGCTTCTCCTCGAACTTGCCAGTGACAGTACCCTCGTAAGTGTACTCCTCTGCCTCAATCTCAGCAAGACGATTCTGATTGATGCCATCAGCAGTCCTATTGAGCGATGCCAGCGTGATCACTGCCCCATCCTCCTTTGTAGGATGGCAGACACGCTCATTCAGATGCATCAGAATCTCTGGGGTCGTCTTGTTCAGGCGAACGCTCTCAAGGATTTTGAGAAAAGCCTCATCTTCCTGACGATACACCTTCTGGAACTCGATCTTCACCATTCGCATACGCTTGATAACGTCTGCCTTGTAGAAGAAACAGTCATCCGCATGATAGAGGTCGTGCATCAGATCGCTTTCAGCCCCTTTCTTCAGTACTGGTGGTAGCTGGAACATATCACCCACGAAGATCACCTGCTTACCTCCGAAAGGCAGTGAAGAGCGCAGCGTCTTCCGCATCGTGTAGTCGATGGCATCAATGATGTCGCAGCGCACCATCGACACCTCATCTATAATAATGGTGTCCGTATGGATCAGTGTGAGGATTCTCGCCTCACTCATCTTCCCCATCGTGCCTAGTGTGCATACATCCATGGGCAGTCCGAAGAATGAGTGGATAGTATCACCACCTGCGAGGATAGCAGCCACACCAGTGGGAGCCAGTGTGATAAACTGCTTGTCCACCATCTTCTGCACATTGCGCAAGAAGGTTGTCTTACCTGTTCCTGCACGTCCTGTGAGGAAGAAACTACTGTTGGTGTTGGCAATCAGCTCGAAAGCCATCACCTGCTGCTTGTTCTGTGTGTCGATCATGTTTTCCATAATTATCGCTGTTCTAGTTTGGGGAGTATTTGAGTTAAACGTGTGTTGAAGTCCGGATCAAGGAAGCTCTTGTAGCATCCGTTGATCAGTTCAGAGGCCTGGGCTGCAATCTGCTCTACAGGAGCACAGATGCGCTGAGCTTTCATCACACCAGTCAGATAGTCCTTCACCATCTGCTCCGACTCCTGACGGATAAACGCCTCGCTGCGGAATACCTTATCGTAGTCACGCTTCTGGATGAGTTCCATCTTCTGCCCGTTGAAGGCATAGAGTTCGATGCTGTCGATGTAAGTCCAACTGTGATACAGACCCACCTTCTCAAGGATGACGATACGATCACAGAAGCGGATGCCACGATAATAACGATGTCCGCTACCACTCTCGAACTCATCGCAGATGAACATCTTCTGACTGTCATCCCAGACGGGAATATGAACTCGCGGATTACCGAATGACGGCAGGATGCTGTCAAACAGGTTCTTGTTGATTGCCTTTGTCAATGTTGCCATAGTTTTGTCGATTTTAATGGTTAAACATCTTGTTATCTATGTCGCAGGCAGTAGCCCTTAGGCTAACTGCTTGCGTTGAGTCTCCTCGATCATACCTCTTGCAAAGCTGATGAGTTCTTGATCACTCACGCGTGCTCCCTGCAACTTCAGCTGTCCCTCCAAGAAGCCCTTCAGCATCATGATGCTCTGCTCCTTGGCAAACTGCTCGCTGAAGATGCGATAGTCACAGCCACCCCAGTACTTCTGAGCGATGAGGCTGGCCTTCTGCCCATCAAAGCAGTAGAGTTTGATACCGTTCAGGAAGGTATAGGCATACCCCTGCCCAAGATCATAGTACACCACCAGTCTGTTTGACAGACGGATAGCCTTGTAGTACATATTTCCTGCTGCACTAGTGTATCCCTGCGAAAGAAACACGTTCTTAGCTGCATTGTATGTTATCTGCTCACCAGAAAGAGCGGGGAGAGCTTTTGTTGCAATAGTTTGGAGTGCTGTATTCATCATAGTCGTTTTCTGATTTTAGTTCCCACCACAAAGCATTTGCAGCATCAATCTCGAGGTGGTTTCGATGATTGACGCTGCAAAGGTAAGGCGTTTTTCGCAACCTTGCAAGAAAAACAACCTTGTGAACGGTTCCATTCTACGTGGAACCGTTTTTTGAATAATCCTTATTCTAATGGAAGATACTCTACGAGACTTAGAAGACATTAAATTGCGCAAAGTTGCGGAAGTCTTAATCCTTATTCTAATGGAAAATACTCTACGAGGGCGAAGAACAAGTTCTCGAAAGAGGAAATGGGCACGCTGTCTTAATCCTTATTCTAATGGAATATGATCTACGAGCTCAGCAACCAGACGCTAAAGGCGGCTATCCAATCAAGTCTTAATCCTTATTCTATTGGAAGATACTCTATGAGTTTGGTCTTGGTAACACAGTCTTCAACAGGTCCGAGTCTTTATCCTTATTCTAATGGAAGATACTCTACGAGTACGTTCGCAACGTGGCTATCGTGGAAGACAAAACAGTCTTAATCCTTATTCTAATGGAAGATACTCTACGAGTCATGTAAAAGCTGTGGTCATACCGCAGATGCTCATTCGTCTTAATCCTTATTCTAATGGAAGATACTCTACGAGGGGATTCTGCAGAAAAGCGCCAAACGGCAATTGGATGTCTTAATCCTTATTCTAATGGAAGATACTCTACGAGCGAAAGCAACCCTAACGACTGCTCCGCCGTTTTGCGGTCTTAATCCTTATTCTAATGGAAGATACTCTACGAGCGCAGTAGCTGCTGGCGCAAAAAAAAGTTGAGAACGTTGGTCTTAATCCTTATTCTAATGGAAGATACTCTACGAGACGGTAAAAGATACTACCATCGACGGCAAACCAGCAACAGTCTTAATCCTTATTCTAATGGAAGATACTCTACGAGTATGAGAAGAAGATTTAGGTTGGACGCAGTTGCCTCGTCTTAATCCTTATTCTAATGGAAGATACTCTACGAGCTCTCTCTGCTTTTCGTGCTAAGGACGAAATTATTACGTCTTAATCCTTATTCTAATGGAAGATACTCTACGAGAAAGAAACATTAGTATTGAGAAAGTGACAAACGGTAGGTCTTAATCCTTATTCTAATGGAAGATACTCTACGAGATCAAGCGTGGCAAGGTGGTTGCGCTCAGTGGTGACGCGTCTTAATCCTTATTCTAATGGAAGATACTCTACGAGTTTGACTATGGCAACAATCGATATAAAAGCTTCGACGTCTTAATCCTTATTCTAATGGAAGATACTCTACGAGAGTCTAAGGACCTTTTCAAATAAGGTCCACTTGACTCAAGTCTTAATCCTTATTCTAATGGAAGATACTCTACGAGGATTTGTTTGAACATTCATCAAATGTATCAACATATGGTCTTAATCCTTATTCTAATGGAAGATACTCTACGAGCGTATAAACTTTATTTATTTTATTTAAACTTTTACAAGTCTTAATCCTTATTCTAATGGAAGATACTCTACGAGATTTTCCCCGTTAGTGTTGTCGAAACAAACGACACAGTCTTAATCCTTATTCTAATGGAAGATACTCTACGAGTGTTTGACATCCTATAAACGACAACAAAAACATCAATTGTCTTAATCCTTATTCTAATGGAAGATACTCTACGAGGTAACTATTGGGATGAGCAAGTAGAACTTGTTTGGCAGTGTCTTAATCCTTATTCTAATGGAAGATACTCTACGAGACCCAAAAACACAAACCACTCACTCTTAGCAAGTTGCAATTCATTTAAAACAAAAGAGCTCACAACTCTTTTCAAAAAACAGGTCCTTTCTAAGGGGCTGCAAAGGTACAAATAAAATTCAATATGTCAAAGAACGAAAATGTTAATCTTATTTAAAAGAATAACGTATTTTTGCTTTGGGTAATTACATCAAGATTGATACTTTGACCGATAATCTTCATATTTCGAAGTAAGTCTGATGAAACAGGACAGACAATGATACTGTCATGATTATTATAGAGCGACTGTACTTCAACGAGACTATTTCTGATATTCTCATATTTCTCCATACTGAGATTCGCCAGGAAGATAGATTTCTGAATTCGGTAGCACCCCATTCGCTCTAAATATTTCACAATATTGTATCTCACTTTATTACTTTCTATGTCGTACATGATAAAAAACAGCATCTTACCTCCTTGTTTCTTTGTTTCATGTATAAGTCCTAAAATAGCATCAATGCGTTGCTGAAGAGTAGGCAAATCATCGGCTCTTACCGCCAGCCGGTTAACAACAGGCGAGTCGTCCAGTCCTGAGCGTTTTAACTTCTTCAGGACTTCCATATAATGAAATGCGTTCCTTTTTGCCATTTATAATTGCCAGATAAAAGACTGTATCAGTTGGGCAGTTACGTCATTGAGTTCGCCATCCGTGCCACACCTAGGAGATATATGCTCATTTTGTCTGCATTTGCCCAAGACCATATAAAAGAGACTCTTATGAAAAACTCATTTTTCCCAAATGATTATCTGAGCTTTTTGGTTGTATCAATAAGCCAAAGAACGATTTTACGTGCACAACAACTGTTTGCAAATTTAGTAAATCTTCTCAAAACATACAAACTTTAAAGTATAAAAAGTATTTCCTTATTCAAAAGAAAGAAATTCTACGATAAAATTCAAATTTCAACAGTTGTAAAAACTTGTACAGTCTTAATCCTTATTCTATTGGAAGATACTCTATGGAAGTGTAAGAAATCTGGTTGTAAATTGCACTTTTGGTGCGTCGTAATCCTTTTTCTAATGGAAAAACTCTATGAGGCGCAAATGTTTTCGTTACACTACTATCATGGAACCAATGTCTTAATCCTTATTCTATTGGAAGATACTCTATGAGCGTGCTATCAGGAGACGCTATGGCACTCGTTCTTCTGTCTTAATCCTTATTCTAATGGAAGATACCCTATGAGGCGTCAAACTCGTAACTTAGTTGTTAATTGCACATTGTCTTAATCCTTATTCTAATGGAAGATACTCTACGAGGAACAAGTGTGAGCAGAACATCAAGAAGCTTGAGAGTCTTAATCCTTATTCTAATGGAAGATACTCTACGAGTGGCCCTGGTGAAGAAGGCTGAAGTAGTTTCTTCTGAGGTCTTAACCCTTATTCTATTGGAAGATACTCTACGAGTCAGCTTGTGCCGCTGGTACGATTCTTGAATGCGATTGAGTCTTAATCCTTATTCTAATGGAAGATACTCTACGAGATTATTAACCATTTAAATATATAGCGTAATGTACACAAAGTCTTAATCCTTATTCTAATGGAAGACACTCTACGAGACCCTTATGCAGAATTTACTGATGTTGAAGAAGATGAGTCTTAATCCTTATTCTAATGGAAGACACTCTACGAGGTCTAACTTCACAGCCGCTCAGAAGGAATCTTGGAAGTCTTAATCCTTATTCTAATGGAAGACACTCTACGAGCATCGTATACGTAGGTGGAGAAATCCAGGCTTGGGAGTCTTAATCCTTATTCTAATGGAAGATACTCTACGAGAACTTTTGAACGACAACAAATCGTACGCCGACAGATGGTCTTAATCCTTATTCTAATGGAAGATACTCTATGAGTACATCCGTGCTACGTTGAAGGCGACAAGCAGCAAGGTCTTAATCCTTATTCTAATGGAAGATACTCTATGAGATGGCGGCTTTGCATCATCTCTTGCTGCTCGTGCTGCCGGTCTTAATCCTTATTCTAATGGAAGATATTCTATGAGGTGAGGCATTTATGAAGAATACTCAGCTCATACCGCGTCTTAATCCTTATTCTAATGGAAGATACTCTATGAGTTGTTGGATGGAATACTAGTATTAGCACGCCCGTAGAAGTCTTAATCCTTATTCTAATGGAAGATACTCTATGAGTGTAACGTACGATTTGTCAGGCGTAGACACTAACAAGTCTTAATCCTTATTCTAATGGAAGATACTCTATGAGGGAACTAATTTAGATACTAATCCTTGGGAGAAAGATAGTCTTAATCCTTATTCTAATGGAATATGCTCTTTAAGGGACGTAAGTATGTCAGAATCTTCACATCTTTGAATGTCTTAATCCTTATTCTAATGGAATATGATCTACGAGATATGTAAGAAACTTGGTAAAGAATATAAAGGTAAGAAGTCTTAATCCTTATTCTAATGGAATATACTCTATGAGATAGAGCAGAACCCTGCTTGGAGTGAAGAGGATGAGTCTTAATCCTTATTCTAATGGAACATACTCTATGAGAGATGGACTTGCAGTAGGATCCAGAGTCTGGACAGAGTCTTAATCCTTATTCTAATGGAACATACTCTATGAGGCATTAACACCCTTGAAGTAAAAGAGGTGGATTTGAAATCTTAATCCTTATTCTAATGGAATATACTCTATGAGATTTGTCCGCGTTGAGAAAGAAGGTGTAGACTATCGGTCTTAATCCTTATTCTAATGGAATATGCTCTTTGAGAGTTGTGTTAAAGAGCCGCCCCGTAGAAGAAATTTGGTCTTAATCCTTATTCTAATGGAAGATACTCTATGAGAGACAGATGCATGAGTTAAAGAACCGCATCAACGATGTGTCTTAATCCTTATTCTAATGGAAGATACTCTATGAGAGGTGATACTATCATCTTCCCAGATACTATGCCCGAGTCTTAATCCTTATTCTATTGGAAGATACTCTATGAGAATTAGAAAGTAAAATCTCATCTGCCCTTAATGAGTCTTAATCCTTATTCTATTGGAAGATACTCTATGAGAGAAAATCCTGTTGATGCTTGCGTGGAAATGATTATGTCTTAATCCTTATTCTATTGGAAGATACTCTATGAGTATATTTGTATTATATACTGCTATTAAATTTTTCTTGTCTTAATCCTTATTCTATTGGAAGATACTCTATGAGTCTCAAAAATATAAAGTTTTCATTCTTAACTGATTACCATGCATATAAATCAAAAAGACCACCAATTCTTTTCAAAAAACAGGTCCTTTCTAAGGGGCTGCAAAGGTACAAATAAAAATCAATATGTCAAAGAACGATTTTGTTAATCCTTTTTGCAAAAAAGATTACACTGAATAACCAAGAGAGTTAGAAACAATTACTATTTTTGCAAAATCTGGTTAATACTCACGAAACTTCACGAAAGAGAATTCAGAAAGTTTTGTTCCATCATCATTATAGGTTGTTTTGCGTTCAGTGGTAGAAGCGATGCACTTAATCCCCATTTTCTTTAGTTGTGCAACCACCATATAAGCAAAAGTCATCTCGCCCATGATATGAACAGTGATTGATTGGGAGTCGCCTAAAGATGCTATTTTTTTAACACAATCTTGTGCCAATATCTTCAATTCTTCGTTAGAAGCATTTGGGTCAATTTGTGGAAAAGGCATGTCGAAAAGCTCCCCATAATTATGAGAAGCCTTTCTCTGCTTGTCGTCCCAATACTTGGACGGATGGTTGCTAAAATTGATAAACAACATATTTGTTTTATCTAAGGATAGTTAGGATACGTTGGATTTTCTCTCCGAGTATTTTAACGTCTTCAACCGTAAACAACTTGTCATTTGTCATTGAAGCATGGTTGTAAGAATTACGCTTATTGTGAATCCATTTAGCATCTATACTCATAAGAGAAACAAAATCCTGAACACCCTGATATGTTTCCGCATCCTTGACAGCTTCTTTTATTTTTTCCCAATCTTCATCTACTTCTTCATCCTTTTTCTTCTTTTTCCAATCCTCTTCACGATATCCTCCATTGCGCAAGAATGCATTTGAGCAATTACGGTGGTCGTAGTTAAATTCATTTGTTCCCAAATATTTGCAAAAATGTGTAGTAAGATTCTCGTCAAGAATGGTAATGGATTGTTGATAGAGTTGGTGATCATAGCACCACTTGGCAGCCATATATCCATTTCTAAGACTTTCCGGATTGAGGCTATCTGTCTGTTCGAAACCATGAAGAGAATCTTGAATCTTATTAATAATTGGAGGGATTGGGGCAATAACGTTCTCAAAGACCTCAACAACTTGCTCATGACAATCATTTATCTTATTGATAGTCTCACCTTTTAGGATATTAGGCCCTTGGCAAAGTTTCATATCGTTCAAGAAGTTACTCAGAGACTGAATATAGCCGTCAAGATAACCTTCTGCCATCCTACGGTCGATATTCTTTTTCCCTCTTTCTCGCAGTAATGGAATAAGCGCATTGCTTTCTTTCAGTTCTTGTAGCTTTTTGATATTGCCATTCTGTATCAGAATCCATCAGCGGGGCTTCATTAGTTGCAGCATTGCGTGCTTCATAATTACCGTAGGAGATATGATTCACCTTAACGCCTTTGAGGAACTTGGCATAGTTGCCAAGCACAAGAACCAGCATTGGAAGATAGCGGAAACTGTGAGTTAGATCGAAATACAGTTCATCGTTCGGTTTAAGCGCGTCATAGACTGTATTAAAGATAGTCCACATCTCTTCCTCGCTCTTTCCATCAGGAATTGAAAGTGCTTCCATAGGACAAGGCAAATTCATATTCTGCAAAACTTGTTCTAGTCCTAAATAGTCCTCTTCCTCTCCTGTTAGTTTATTTGTCCTCTTAGTTTGACTCCAATTGGTCTTCCTTGCTCCATCAGTCAGAAGGATGATGACGCGGTCAACGACTTCGCCATCATTGTTTTTCGTCGTCCAATTGTTGCTCACTTTCAGATACTCCAATGTAGCTTGTTGGATGAAACGAGTTTCAGTTGAGCAAAAACTGCCTTTAATATATTTACAAGCTTCATAGTAGCCTGTTCCCAATACTGATATAAATACTTTCCTTGCCATAGTTATGCGATTCCTAATTCTTTGCGCAGTTGGTCAATAATCTCTTTGCCTGCTACTTTTTCCAGTTCAGAAAGCTTGCTTTTTAGTTTCTTCATCTCGCCAGCATTTAACTTTTGAGCTTCACTGATAAAAGCGGTTTGTTCTGACTTACTAAAGGTGTGACCATCAGCCTTCGACCATTTCACAGTTGTCCCTACTAAGTTGCCTGCTGAAACCTTGCCTTTAATAACCTCGGAAAGTGGTTGGCTGAACTTCTGCTCTGCATTTTTCTGCTCCTGCAGACGATACTCAGCAATGGATTTCGCTTTCTGACAATCTGCCTTAAGCTGAGCGACCTCTGTCTTTTCTGGATACAGAACTGCTGCTTTTTCCAAGTTGTCTATAGCATTGTCCCAAAGTTCTGAGTTCATATCCTGCTTTGCTTGGAGAATAAGTCGGTTATATTCTTCTGTCTTCAGCTTTTCCAACTCGACTGCTTGCCTACGTGCTTGCTCGGCAGCAGCTTTCTGTTGTATATCAATTTCACGCTGTTTGACAGCATTCAGAATTTTAGTTTGCTGGTCTTCATGACGCTGTTGAAGAGCCTGTTCTCGCTTAGTTGCTTCATCTTGACTCAAAGCATTCAAACGTACAAATCCCATCAGTTGCAAACGATGATTATACTCTGCAATTTTTCTTGATTTATACTTCTTCTTTCCTGCATGCCGTCCATCAGTCCACAGCTTTGTCTTGTCATAGTCAACATATTGCCAGTCACCCGTAATAGAATGGAAACCTACGCCTGCCGACATCTTCATCAGGCAGGAAGAACCATCAGAAGGAATCATTGACAGGAGCGAATCTATGCAGTTGATTACTTCATCTGACCTTTCGGCATCATACTTCAGAAAGAAAGCACGCTCTTTCTGCAAGTATGCTTTGGTGACATCATTGATGACTTGAAATAGACAATTAACTGGCTCATTAAGTAATGTGCGCTTTTTACCTGCATATGGCGACCTGGCATTCCCAAATTTCTCTAACAAGCTGAAAGCATTAACTGCCAACGAAATGTTGCCAAATCCTTTTTCTCCAGGAGCCACACATTCATAAAGCGTATTGAAGCCTACGGGATTGTAATCCCCAATAGTCTTATTCATTAATTGTTTCCAACCTCCCAACCATTCTTCACCTCCTTTTCTCAGATTGAACAATTTGGTGTTGACAAGCACAGTCGATGGCATTTCCACATCGCCAATGCGAATGAAGCGCATAAAGTCCGTTCCATCCTTCATAGTGCCAAACACCTCTTCGTTCTTCTGCTCGTTGATGCGCAGATAATTGAACAATGCTGAGCGTATAGAGCCCTTAATGGAACTACCTGCCACCAAGGGCTTATCGTAAAATTGAGTGCGCAGAAATGCCTTGATGTTATTATCAGTCTTCGCAGGCAAGTCGAATACATAACGTGACAGTTCACTAATCTTACTACCCAGTAGTTGGCTGATACCTGAGTCGTCAGATTTCAGAAACAAAGCCGTGAGTGCCTCAACATCCACACCAGCAGCAGCCACTTTCTGCATGTCGATGACATAAACCTTGCCTTCTATCTGCACGAAATCAAGACCTTTCACCCACTCATTATCGTTGCCAGCCCCAACAGAAAGAGGAGTTATGACTTCTAATTCTATGGGATATCTTTTATCTTCCATATCACTTCAATTTTATAGGTAACATAATGGCTTTGCCGTTTCGCCATACATGGTGCGTTATCTCCACATCAACCGTTTCTGGCTTTAAATCCACGATCTTTCCTATGGCGGTAGCGGATTCCCCTTCATCCTTACGGAACACAGAACCTGGCACAAAGCCATAGATGGCATTCTTTCGCAACGTCATATAGGGATACGTAGTTATCCAACCACCACGCCGCACGAAATCGTAGGCAACACATTCGGAATTCAAAAGCATTTCCAACTGCTCTTTCGACTCAGGGATGAGAAGAGAAAGAGACAACTGATGATTAGCCTCTTTAGGCAAATCTATCGAAAGGGAATCTGCTGTATATTCAAAGAAACCATATCCAACGTTCCTATCGGTACCGATACCTTCCAAAGAAAGAAGATGTAGCGCTTTCTCTAATAATGAAGTATCTCCTTCTACAATGAAATAAAGGCCGGCATCATAACGGAAGAGGATCTTGTCAACATAAAATGGTTTGGCATCCTCCTCACCTGTTCGACTCATTAACGTCACACGCTGGGACACTTCAGACCTCACGAACTCCTTGCTGCCATTAATGTCTTCAGGCAATTCGTATATTGTCAGATAGTTTCCCTGAATATAAGGGATGTAACTATCTGTTCCATCAAATAATGATTCGCCAGACAGGACAGAGGAATAGAGGTTACTATCGATCCATTGCACTTTCTTCACCATTTTCGCCTTGGTGACATCTGTAAGGTCTGCTTGTTTGGATTGCATCGGAATCGGCAGAAAATAGACGGGCGCACTTTCCTTATCTTTTTGGAAATAAGGGAACAGACTGCTCACCGTGAATCCAAGTTCGCCATCCTCTGGCAAGTCCTCCCCATTCTTTGCCAAACATGACATAAGAGCAGCATATAAAGTGTCAGACTGGACAATCTTCTGACTATTGCCCAGATCATCATGCTGGTCGTTGATATGAAGAGGAGCCGTGAAGTGCAACTTAAAGATTTTGAATGTTGCCATAGTCACTTGTTTTATACCGTCCAGTTGTTTGCATCAGAGAGTTCCGTCTTTTTCATCTCTCCAAACTTAATCTGACCATAACCACGAGAGCCGCTACCACCCAAGTAGTCGTTCTCAAGCAATCGGATTCCCTTCTCAAACAGAGCCATCATCTCCTGCTCATCATCATCATCCCAGATGTTGATGATAAACTCAGCACAGAACTCAGCTCCAGCAGGAACACGTTCTGTCTGACGGGGATGCTGCGCAATACCTTTAACGCGATCAATAACATTCTCAAACTTGTTCTCAGTATATGGCATATCCAAGTTGTCGCAATCCAAGAGCATCTTCTTTGACTCATCGCTCAGCATGGCATCTCGAACAATAATCTTAGAGGGTTGATTACTTGTATTAATAGCTTTGTTTTCTGTGATACCAAATAAATTGTTAACCTTTGAATCAAGTCCTACCTTTGGAGCACCTGCAGCTTGTTCCAGCAGGCAACGCATCTTACCCTTCAGAGAACTTCCTGGAATATAAGGCACGTCACCCTTTGATGCCAATTTGATAACTGGATTGTCAATACCGCCAATCTCAACATTCTCACTGTTACCTCCAATATGAAGACCTGTAATAAGTGTAATGGAGGTATTTATCTTAATCTTCTTAACTAACTGTTTCATCGTCTTAATTTTTTAGGTTATTATTTCTTTTCTGCTGCTTTGTGGTAAGCTACGATAGCCTCGAAGGCTGTAATAAAATTCTTAAACGCCTTGGCTCTGTCAGGACTTTGCAGGGCCTTATCGATCGCATCTGTTATTACATTAAAGAAGTCTTCTATCTTCTGCGCTTTGTTCTTTCTCCCGTTTTGTTTGGCACGGCCAACAGCATAAGCCAGTTTGGGCTTAAGCATCGTGAATTCTGTTTCATTGTAGCCCATCATCTGCTGGCGTTTCACTTCACCGAAGAACTTGCGCAGTTGACTCGTTGTAAGAGGCTCTGCATCAAAGTCGTCAACTGCAAGGTATTTACCAAATTTCTCTGCGAACTGAACAGTTACGTCAGTTACCTTGTTTTGAATTTCCTCTTTAGGAATTAAATCATTTTTGTTCCAACTCATAGTTATTATGCTTTTTAATTATTGACATGATCCTTTAATTCTAATTCTGCCCAACGGGCTGCGAGAGCAATCAGTTCCAGATTACGTCCATTGCGGTAATCAATTTCGCGATCTCTTAATGAGCGACAGAAATCACAGACTGTCTGGTTATTCTCATAGCGTTTCATATAACGCGTCAAGTAATAACTGATATGCCAGATGTAACTGAAATCCTCTGGCTTACCTTCCTTGCGAAGCACCTTGTTCCGATCAGCGATTGAGGAATATAGCATCAGTTTATGCAGAATGCCCTTACTGAGGTCATAATTTTCTATCAGACTGACAAACTGCTGCTTAAAACTCTTCACATAGTCAAACTCCTTGTCCCAAGAGACTGTTTTACCCAACATGTGAAAAGCATTCTTCTCGCCATTACGGAACTGCTTGGCAGCATTTTCTGCATCACCTGCCAGCTCTGCAGCCTTAGAAATCGGGAACTTGGGCTGCACCACTGCAATGCCTCCTGAGATGCTGATGCCATCACTGCCAAAACGATTATTTGTCTCCTGGCGGATACGCTCTGCATAATCAATCACTTTGTCCCAACGTCCAACAACAAACAGGTCATCACCACCAGCATAGATAATATTCAGATATGGTTTGAAGGCAGACTCTTGCTGAATATTCTTTGTTTCCTCTTCAAAGAAATCCACCAATCGCTTGGAGAATGTCTTATATTCAGAAATCGAATTAAAGCCCTCGATAAAACGCTTGCCAAGCCCATCTACATCCATTCGCAGAATACCAAGGTCTGTAGAATTTGCATATTCTTCAAAAGTTTTAAAACCTTCTTGCCGACGAAGTTCCTCACCTAATTGTATCTGCTGACGGACAGATGGCAATACATATCCATCACCATCCTCACTTAAAGCTTCCATTCTGAAGCAATCTGGAGATTCAATACCTGTAACGGCGCAGACTTTAGGCTTTCCTCCCACAGAAATAGGATCAAAGAAGTTCTGATAATTTTCTGTAAGAAGGTCTTTAAACTTCTGACTTTTCTGATGGGCAAAATCAGCATTTACTATTTTCCAGAGATAACCAGGCTTCTGTCCTAAGGCATCCTGACAATCTATGGTACCGTCAGGATGCTCATCGAAAGCCACATAGCTAATGTTCAGACCCAGCTGTCCTTTGTGCTCTTCCCAAAGATTTTGCTTTGCTTGTTTGGCACATGTTTCGACAGCTTCTACAATCTGGGGAGTATTATCCGTCAAGAGATAGAATTTGCCACCCGAACTATAGATAACATCTACAGCTTTGGCTCCGTTGGCTTCAACAGCACGCTTGATGTCGGAACACACGTTCTCCATCAGTTGGCGGAGATAGAAAGAACGACCTTTCAGACTAACTGCTGCCTTCTTTGACGAGATGTTATAAAGGAATCGCTGAATACCAGACAAATCCCCTCCCACAAATAGTTTGTTGAAAACTTGACTCTTTTCCATTCGTGGTTATTGATTAGAATTATTGTTATTGTCTTTATCTATTTTAACTTGGTGTACAATTCCACAGCCGATGCTGGCATTTTTGCCTATCCCGATATTGTTAGGAATAGACAGGTTGCACTTGAAATCGGCATTAAAGGCCATCATCTTCACACCTTTATTATATAGTAGGTAAGGTTCACCAATCTCTGTGATTTTCAGAATCAGTTCTTTTTCCAGATGTATATCCAATCCTTTTAGCATAGAAAGCAGATTTGCTTTCAGAATATTCTCAAGGAAAGTGACCTTTTCCACCACCCCCTCGATAGCCTTGTAGCTCTGATAGTTCTTCGAATTAAGAGGCAGCCATCTGCTGATATGGTAGCTAAACATGTCCTGCCAAGTCTGGACTACTATTCTGGCAGGCTGTATTCTATCTGTATTACATGTAATCTGGCGTTCTCCTATGGTCAGTAGGCCATTGACTTCTGTCAAAAACTGCCCAATAATATCTACACCTTCTTCAACACAGACAATAGCTGCTTTGCCTCCTAATCTCTTGTACTGTATTAAAGGATAAGCATATCTGAACTTATCGTTATCCAGATGATTGTGAAAATACACATTGGGATGCTCGCCAAGGCTGTTAATGACAGCCCCTCGAAAAAGCGGAATCTCATTCTGACGAATCTCCGCATCCGTTATTACTGTTAGCGTTCGTACGTGTTTCATTAATAACTTTATAGTTTGTCTTTAGTACATTAATTGTTGCAAATTTACAAATTATATTTGATTTTAGCAAGAATTTCCACGATTTTATGCGAAATGGTCATTGATTTCGTTAATTACAGCAGACAATTCCTCGTCTTCCGAACCAAACATAGACATGGGTTTTGCGTAAGTGATGAAGCCATGTTTGTCCATATACACTTTTATATATGAATATGAACCACTTGTCCTCATATAATAGACCACACTATAATCTTCTGGATGTTCTACAACATTGGTTATCTGCACAGACAAGCCATCACAAGCGGAACGTATCATATTATACAGCCTTTCATGAATATCATCCGATGGGGCATAGTCGAAAACAAACGGAAGCATTCTTTCGTCGTTTAGAAGCATCAGCACCAACGGGGTATGTTCGTTTCTTGATACAGGGACAGCAGGCAGGAATATGCCTCCTTCTTTATAGCGTATATCAAACCTATCAGTTCCACTGGGTGTTTGAATCTGATAAACTTCCATATAGGGCTTACTTGTTACTGACAGAACAGAGTATGGGGTGCCATCCATGTTGTTCATGATACAATGATACTTTGCATTCAGATAGTTTTCTGAATTTTCGGCATGGAAAGGGGTTGGTGCCACATTGCCAACAATACGGCACTCTGGTGACATGTTCTTGCATCTCTGAATAGGCTCTATACGGAACTTGTCAAATGGAGTCACATGCGGTAAGTTGGTTACGTAAAGTGTGTTTTGGGCACGTGTTGTAGCGGTATATGCCCATCTTAGACTATCGTCATTCAGACCAGTCCTGTCAGTATAATCAACAAACACCTTACCCCATTCTCCACCTTGGCATTTGTGTCCTGTAACCGCATACCCGTATTTAGCTCTGATGGCAGTATAATATAAATCAGACATCAGAGCATCAGCAAAAGCCTGGGTTCCCTGTTTTAAGTGGGGATTGCGCATGCAGAAATTAATGTATAATGCGCGGTTCTCATCAATAGAGAGAGATGCCTTGTCACTTGTCAGGAGATCTTCTATGAGCATACAGCGCATGGGGTTCCCATTCCCATCAGGGACAACCACCTGAACAAAGTTGATGGTAATAATGATACGCTTCCGCTCACTGCCAACCTGAGCATATACAGGAGCAGACTGTTGTGTTCTTGCTCCAATTTCCAGAACGGGAACAAACTCACCATTCATACGGCCTAACCTGTAGTTATTTTGGGTAATGAGCAGAATATCGTTCACCCTGAGAGGCACATCACCTCCATAGAGAGATTTACGTATGTCGCTGTTATATTTGCTTGCAGCCCTATTTGAATAGCATATCACGACACTATCATGTCTGTTCGACTGTTTCCTATAGTCAAGATATCTGTTCAGAAAATCATTAGGAGCAACTGTTTCTACATCATTTTCCTTTTCCTCAAATACCAGGCAATTACGCTTTTTCTTCTTCAGCAAATCGCGAATCATCATGGCATTCTTCAGAATGACACTGTCGTCTTTCTGGCGTAGTACCTCTGTCAGTTCTACTTCGACAACCTTTAGGCCACGTTCCTCAAAATATGATGCCCTTAATGCATTGGACACATTCTCACCAACGGGAGGAAGCTGAGCCGGATCTCCAACAAAAATCACTTTCCCTCCAAAATCAGGACGCACAAAATCCAACAGGTCCTCCATCAAGTTGTCTGTACCAAACACGAAAAGTTCATGCTCAATTTTTCGAGAGCAGACCATAGAAGCCTCGTCTACTATAGCAACGATTTTTCCTCCATATTCATTTTTACGTACTGGGAATACAAACTTGAATTCAGATTCTGCCACATCCTTGACATTCTTGGAAACGACACATGCCTTTTCATAAATAGCCTTGTGAATTGTTACGGCTTCACGATCAGTTTTTGCGGCAAGGACTCGTGCTGCCCTGCCCGTAGGTGCCATCAAATAAACATATTGATTCTGAGCCAGATAGTCGGCAATCACCTTAACCATCGTCGTTTTACCTGTACCAGCATATCCTTTAAGGATAAAGACGGAGGCGTCACTATCCATAAACTCTTTGATAGCGTCGAAAACTTGCTGTTGTTGTTTTGTCAATGTCATATTATCACTCAATTTCTTGTCTGTTATCTTTTGTCAGACCTTATATTATCCTTATATCTTTTCTCTGTCGAATGTATAGTCAATGCGATTTTTCGCTTTTGACTTTCATACACTCTTACTAGAAAGACGTCTCCGACAGATGCCTTTCTCAGTAGAGAGGTCAATGGCGTACGAACATAGATCTTCTTTCGCTTATTTATAAGGTTAGCCCGTTCCTTCCCTGCGTGATTTTTTACAATACCGCTAAAAGTCAGTACTTCTACAGGGATATCGGAATAGACAAAAGCTTCTGCCTTCTCAATATTGTTCCGATAAAACTGTTTTGCTTGAGCAGAGGGGGTGATACCCTGCAATTTGTTCTGCAACAAATAGACATCACCTGCAATCTTCCATCCGTTTGCTTTGTATGTTTTCAAATACTGTTCCACCTCATAAGCTGCCTGTTCTTTATTGGCATCCAAGAGCAAGTTTGCCAAACCTAATCGCAATTCGCCAATGTATTCCTCTTTTCCCATCATGGTCATAGCCTTGCAATATAAAGAGATTCGTACTTCTTTATCCTCACAAATATCACCAAGGTGCTTCCAGATAAACCAATCTGGTGCTATGCGGAGAATATGCTTGTATTCAGCAATGGCTCTTTCTATATTGTTCTGCCAATAGTATAGTTGGGCAATATAGAGTCTTATGAATCTATTGTTTGGACATTTCTCCTTTATGGTCAGGAAAAAGGGGAACAACTCATTGACGAATTCCTCTGTATGGCGAGACTTCAGCTCCTTATAAAGACGCGTTGCAACCTTTTCTGCCAAAGACTGGAATTCTATAGACTTGCCGTTTTCTGTTGTTCCTTTCTCCGAAAGAAAATCTTCAACCCGAAAGTTTTCCAGATTCCACATCAGACAGAATTCGATAAATCTGAAATCATTCTCATACTTCTTCTCAAGATTTGCAGCCTGTATCATCATACACGAATGCAGAGTACTAGGCTTACAGGATGCAAAAGTCAGATAGAAGGCTAATGCCTTCCTAATATCTCTTGATGACAATTTATCCTCGTTTCTCTTCAAATAACGATAGATAGTCCACCCGCAGGGTTCCTCGAAATACGAAGGAATTTCCTTGGCCTCAAAAAGAGGTACAAGGACATCATACGCTTCATCGTATTTCTTATTCTTGCCCAATTGATATGCCTTTGCGATATCAGGAGCAATTGCCATGATGTGTTCTTGCGAGTTGATATCCATTAGTTTTGTCTTTATAATGAGTTTTATGCTTGTTTTTTGTGCAAAGGTATAATCAAATTTTCAATGCGCCAAGCATTTTTACTCTATGAATGGTTCTATTCTATGTGGAACCGTTTTTAAACAGTCTTCCGTAGCCATCATAACTTGTATTGTTCCATCTGCATACTGATAGTAGTCCTTAATTGTTCTCTAAGGACTAAAGGTTCTATCACTTCCAAGCTCTCCCCATACATCAAAATTTTGCCCCGCAATTCACGGTTTGGTTCTATTGTTAATACCACCTCCCCATACCACTGACCATCATGCTCACCGAATGGCAGCGCTTCCTTCTGAGAATGATGCAGAGGTTTTGTCAATAGCAGTCCATGCTGGTATTCCGATTTTGTACGGATTACCACTTGCTCTACCTTGGCCTCTTCCTCGTGGGTGACTCCAATGATATTCTTAAAATACTGCTGATAGAATCCTTTTTCGGCAGGGATGTATTCGATACCTTTAACAAAACTGATCTCACCGATGATTCTGTCCAACGGCACATTGTATGCCTGATAGGGTTCTCTATCAGCATTACCAAAAACGAACCAACGCCCATTATATTCTTTAAGGAACTGGGGATGGAAGGTCAACGTAAATGGTTCCTGGCCAAAAGGCTGATAATCAAATTGAAGAACTTGTTTATTAGCGATTGCCTTATAGAATACAGGCAACAAATCAATATTAGTGAGGTTCTGCTCCAAACTGGAACGGATTAAGCTACTACCAGTTTCCACCTCTCTGCTTGTATCAAGCAGTAACTGTGTGTTCTCAAAATAAGCAGAAAACCAACTCATAGGCAAAATACCAGCAGAAGCCTTACAGAAGTCAACATAGTCTTCAATTCTTTTTTGTTCAATAGCTTGTCTCTCTTCTGCTAATGGGTCATCAAGTTCTCCAATGTAATGAAATGCCTTACCCTTCCCAGTCTTTCCATTATCCTCTATACAGCCAGGGCATGCTTGTTCTAACGCTTTAATCAGTTCTGACGAAGCCTTCTTTAAATCTCCATAAAACTTCTCTCTTGACAATGTTGCCTTTGGATTATTATCGTAGGGATTGTCGTTTAATTCTTCTTGTATAGTTCGGCATGAGGTTTTGCCCTTGACACGTTTTGGCTCCAGCCTTGCCTTCATTGCTTTTTCTGCTGT
>ONKL01000091.1 GCA_900318395.1 uncultured Prevotella sp. | reverse complement strand
GTAGAGACCACTAAGAAGCACAATAACTCACCATACGCTGCTATCCGGGCCTTGTTCTAAGCACGGACAACTGCCATATGGCCATCGCTGAATAGTTACAAAAGATTTGTCTGGCGTTAAATGTTACAATATTGGTGGATAGGCAGCGTCAGCACGAAGGCTGACAACTGCCCTAGCGAGAGAGAGAATTATAAACGGTTCTTTTCTTTTTGTAACCTTTGCGTATGGCATCGAGTATGAAACTGTCGGCACGGCTGATGCCTATGCGCTGATCCTCGAACACTTGCCATTCGTCGATTTCCTTGAAGAGCCTACTGAGGTGGTCCCGATAACGATTAGGATAAACCATTGTATAGACAAACCAGAGTTTGCCTCGACTAACGAATCGCGAATAATAGCTATAGTCATCTATGCGGCTATTGTTCTCATACTGCGGACCAGAGAGGATGAAGTAATCACTGCCAAGCTTACGATCTGTGGCATTCAATACTTGTGCCAGCGAGTCCATGCCACTTTTAAGCGACTGGCCATTGTTGTGCAGGACATAACATTCGAGCACGACATTTATCCTCTCGTTGTCATAACTGATACGGACATAGCCCTTGTATTCGTCTAGCGAGTCAGGCTGTATGGCGAAAAATGATGGGTATCTGACCATGAAGCCCAAATCGGGGTCTTGGTATGTCTGCATCTCAGCCGTATTCAAACCTTGCTCAAACACGTCTCCATCTTTCCTTTCTGAGGTGAAAGGCCAGATGAAGTCAATGTTTGCCATGATTACAAGGGCGGCAATGAATAGCAAAGCGGTTTTCTTCATTAATATCCCATTCGCGAAGTATCTACCTCCTTTTTCTTTTTCTCCTTGAAGTTACCGATGCGGTAGATGGCGGAGAGAGAGACGCTGGCGTAGTTCATCCAAACGCACATAACATAGTCTTGATTGGCAAGCGTGGAACGAGTTTTGGCATAACTGTTAAATATGTTGTTGCCGTTTACCTTGATGCTCCACTTACCATTGTCAGATGCCCAGCGGAGCGAGGCGTTCAGATAGAGCAGCGGATTGATGTCATAGACACCCTGGATGGCCTTCGATTGGAAGAACGGATTGAGAATGAACTGGATGTTATGCCGTTGGGACAGTTTAACAAATGCTGTTCCGCCAAAGATGGCTGAGAGGCGAGTGCGGTCGAAAGGCAGGTCGAAGAAGTTGCTGCTCTTATCATGCCGGTAGAGTCCCGTAGCCATCACGTTGCCGTTGAGCCACTGGCCGATATGGAACTGGGCAGAGGCTTGCAGTCCGAAGTAATTGGAGTAGTCGAAGTTGGTCTCTTTCATAATTACCGCCATACGGTCAGAGCTCTGATAGGGGAGCTGCACAAAATAGTCGGGTTCAAACTCGGCAAAGGCCGTGAAGGTGTACTTATGGTTCAGTTGCCACATGAGGTTCAGCTCATATTTCGACATGGGCTTCAGGTCGGGGTTGCCCCATATCTCGGTATAGGCCGACGCGTAGTAGATACTGCTCATGGTGCTCCAGTAGCTGGGATAGACGGCCTCGCTGCTGAACGAGAGATTTAGCATATTCTTTGGATTAATGTTCCACATGGCGTTGAACTGAGGGTAGATGCGCCACTCGTTCCATTTGGTGGCATGGTATTGCTCCATCGTCAGCGAGGCTTCGAGGCTCAGCGACTTGCCAATCTGCTTGCTGAATCCTGCATAGGCATTTAGGATACGTTCATCGTAGTCTACATGGCTGGTGGCATCGGGCATCTCTTCGTGGTTCTGATTGAGGGTGACCTGATAGCTATTGTTATTTGTAAACTGCGCTTTTGCTCCATACATCAGTTCCCATTCATTGGGTAGTGCATGGGTCTGGTCTGCCGTAAAGAGCCACTTGCTGACTTTCTGACGACTATCGACTGACAGGTTTCGGTTGATGTCATGAAGTTCGCCCTCAAGGCTTTGTGTGCGAGGCTCCTGATAGTTGGTATACGACGCGCCAAGTTGCAGACCGAATGGAGCCGCATAGTTGGCATCGACATTGTGAAGGTAAGTGTGCTGACGGGAATGCTGCGTAGATTGAGAAGTGCCAGTTGTGGTATTGGTTGAGCGGGTGGAGTTCCACTGGCCTGTATAGGCAAGGCTGAGACGATGGTTCTCGGCAATGGCATAATCCATCCCTATGCGGTACTCATGGTCGGTGCCGTCACTGCGGTTGCTCGTTTTGTCTTCGTAAGCAATGCGCTTATCGCCCAGCGGATGATTGGCTTCGTGCTCCACTTGTCCGTAATTTGCCCCATCGGTGAAAGTGTACGACATGTCCAGTCCCAATTTGCCACGATTGTAGATAAGGCTGCCACCTGCATAGCCTGTGCCATATTTGTTCTGCCGCCAACCTCCCATTAGTTGTCCTGAAAGTTGGTTTGTCCCTGCAAAATCTTTTGTTACAATATTGATAGCCATGCCTCGGACATGATATTTCGCAGGAGCCGATGGCATCACCTCTGCTTTAGCCAACATGGAAGAAGGCATGTTTTTCAATCGCTCTATCACTTTATCTGCATCAAGCGTTGTTGGCTTGCCGTTAATAATGAGTGTTACTGGTCTCCCGCTGAAAGTAAGATTGCCATCCGACTCAACCACGCCAGGGATGCGGGTCAAAGCTTCGTAGGCATCATCAGCAGGATATATTTGCAGCAACATGGGCAAATTATATATTAGGTGGCCATTCTCAGTTCCTGAGACGATACGCTCACCTTTCACCGTTACGCCTTTCAGAGTATGGGTTTCAGGCTGCATCCGTATTATGCCAAGTTCTGTGTTGTCACATTGCTTGTAAACCGTCTTGTAGCCGACGTAAGATATTCGGGCGAGAATATTTGGTTGATCAATGGGAACAACAAAAACGCCACTCTCGTTAGATACTCCGCCTGCAATCAGCGTGGAGTCAGCAGGGTTAAGAACGGCAATATTAGCGTATGCCACAGGCTGGCCTTGCTCGTCGATGATGGTACCCGTCAGATGACGCTCAGTCTTGTGGGTACATTCTACATAAATCTCATGTTTTCCACTCTTTACAACACGGACAGGATAAAAGCCAACAATCTGCAAGATGGCATCGGGGACTGACTTGTTTTGTATATGAGTCGTTACGCGGAAGTCTTCGAGTTCATCGTAGATAAAGGTGATGTTGTAATCAGTGGCTTGTTCTTGAATGTACTTCAAGGCTTCGGAAAGGGGGACGTCCTGAAAGGTGTGTGTGATCTTTTGTGCACTTGCAACTGACACAATGGCGCACAGCAATAGTATGAATGATATTCTTTTCATCATAGTAAGCGTTTTAGCAATCCTTGGCGGGAATGGCGGTGGTTCTTATGAATAGGGTATCATTCTCTGTCTGGATCTGTATCCACTCAAAGTTGTTCAGCATCTCTACAACTTTCTCCAGTGTATATTCCGGCTTCCATTGATAGAAAAGGCGGAGACGGGGGGCATCTTCGTTTTGATAGACCACCTTGACGTTATAGTAGGCTGAGAGTTCTTCGAAGATTTCTCCTAAAGGCACGTTGTCGTAAAGTTTGGGCTGTGGTGCCACTATCGTGTCAGGCTCAGCGAGTTGAGGACTGGAAGTTGAAGGTTGAGAGTTCTTGATGACTTTCGTTTCCTGTTCCTTTGGTGCGTTATAATGACTGGCGATGTGGATGGCTGCAAAAGCAATGCCTGAAAGCATGAGAATGCCCACAAACATAGCAGCGAACTTAAGGAGCGAAAATTTTTCGTTTCTCACTTCTTGCTTTTCATCACTCAGTCGTTGCCATTCGGCATCAATCATGTCGTCAGTGACTTCCTGATCGGCACGGGCTGCATCAATGGCACTCTGGGTCTTCGACATCAGTGTGTAGAGCTCACGGCAGTCTTCGTCGGCAAGTATCTCCTGCCACTCTTCTGCAGTGTAATGCTGGGGCTGTTCCATCATCTGGAGCAATAGATCGGTCTTGTTCATACGCTCATTTGTTATTAAGATGTGTACGTAATTGATTAAGCGCACGGCGCAGATGCTTATAGACGGTGGTTTCACTGACACCCAGACGATTGGCAATCTCCTTAAAGGTGATGCCGTCGCGGAAATGCTGCATGATGATGTCGCGACAAACGGGTGGCTCTAATTGGTCGATTCCCTTATACAGAGCTTTCAGTTCTTCTTCTAACCGTTCCGTCGGCAAGATGGTCGTGTCGAGGTCAAGAAGGTATAGATGCTCTACGCGTTCTTGAATCTTTCGGCTACGAATCATGTTCAGGCATCGGTTTCGTACGCATGTAAGCAGATAGTGCTCAGCTGTCTCTTCTTTCAGCTCTTTTGAATCGTCGAGCAGATGGGCGAAGATGTCATGCACCACATCCTTGCTCTCTGCATCGTCGTGAAGAAGTATGGTGGCCAGCCGATACATCTGACGGTAATGCTGCCGAAACAGCTTTTCGAGTTTCTTTTGATCTGTCATACACTCTTAATACACACGAAAATCGATTTACTAAACCCCTGATGACAATTTTTTTGTGCAAAGTTAGGAAAAACGTACGAAAAAGTCCTCGGCAAAACCGAGGAAACAGGAATATTTTCCCAAGAAACAGGAAAAAGTCACCAAGTTGCATTTGATGCGTCGTACCTTTGCAGCGTGAAATAAAAAAATTGAAGATATGGCACATTTACATGAACACGAGAACGGGCACTGTGAGAGCTGCTCACATGAGCATCACCACGAGCATTCGCTGAAAGGGCAGCTCTGGCTCATCATCGGCACTGCCGTGCTGTTGATCGCCGCAGTATTCATCGAGCACAATTTCCAACTCTCCACCTTCCAATTGCTATTGGTGTATCTCATACCTTATTTATTAATCGGACACGAGACGCTCCACGAGGCATGGGAAGGTATCACGGAGGGCGAGGCGTTCAACGAGCACCTGCTGATGTCGGTGGCTACCATCGGTGCCCTCTGCATCGGTTTCCTGCCTGATGCCGAGACGCAGTATCTGGAGGCTGTCTTCGTGATGCTCTTCTTCCAGGTAGGTGAACTTTTCGAGGGCTATGCCGAGGGAAAGAGCCGTGACAGCATCGCCCACCTCATGGATATCCGTCCCGACGTGGCCCATCTGGAGGGAAGCGGGGAGGATGTCAGTCCAGAACAGGTGGCTGTGGGACAGGTGATCGTGATCCGTCCTGGCGAGAAAGTGCCGTTGGATGGTGTGGTGATTGAAGGCACATCGGCGCTGAATACCGTAGTACTCACCGGTGAGTCACTGCCCCGCGACGTGAATGTGGGCGACGAGGTGATCTCAGGCTGCGTGAATCTCTCTGGCGTGCTCCGCGTGCGCACCACGAAGGCCTTTGGCGAGAGTACCGTATCGAAGATCATCAGCCTGGTGGAGAATGCCGGTGAACGGAAGTCACAAAGCGAGACCTTCATCACCCGCTTTGCCCGTATCTACACACCAGTGGTGGTATTCATGGCGATAGCCTTGGCCTTGGTGCCGGGCTGGCTCTATCGTGCCCTGATGTTCCTGGTGGTATCTTGTCC
>ONKL01000060.1 GCA_900318395.1 uncultured Prevotella sp. | reverse complement strand
CAGCAGATGGTTCATGCCAGGACGCTCATCCCAGTTCTTCAGACGTACCACCATCGTACCGTAGTTGGAACCGGCACCCGATATCATACCATAACCACAAACCAAAGCGAAGCTCTCCAGTTCGGGAATCTTCTTCACCTTAGCCTCAACGGCTTTCGCCATCTCACGGGTCTGCTTCAGTGTGGAGCCTTCCGGAGCTTGTAACTCAACCAAGAACACACCCTGGTCCTCCTGAGGAACGAGACCTGAAGGCAGACTCTTCATAAAGAACACCAGCAGCACAGCGGCCAGCACCAGGATACCCCATGCCAACACGGGGCGCTTGATGAACTTCTGGACAGCCTTGCTGTATTTATTATAGATGGCATTATAGCTGACTTCATACGCTTTCTTGGTATAATAGGTCAGGCCCTTGCCTTCCTTCTTGCCTTCCGTCACGCGCATCATGATGGCACAGAGGGCTGGACACAGCGTCAGTGCTGAAATACACGACAGACCTACGGAGGAGGCAATGGTGATACCAAACTGAGTGAAGAACGTACCTGAGGTGCCCGGCATGAAGGTCACGGGGATGAACACAGCCATGAATACCAACGTACATGATACAACAGCTACCGACACCTCGTTCATAGCCTGACGGGTGGCTTCGCGGGCATCGCTGATACCGTTCTCCATCTTTGCCATGACGGCCTCCACCACCACAATAGCATCATCGACCACCGTACCAATGGCCAGTACCAGTGCAAACAGCGTCAGGATGTTGAGCGAGAAACCGCATATTGACACGACAGCAAAGGTGCCCAACAGCGACACAATAATCGAAATAGAAGGGATAATGGTAGCCTTGAAGTTCTGGAGGAAGAAGAACACCACAAGCACCACAAGGATAATGGCGATGACAAGTGTCTCCACCACATTGTGGATAGCGGCAAAGAGGAAGTCGTCACTGGTCATCAGGGTCACGAACTCCAATCCCGCCGGCATCGTTGCCTTCATTTCCTCAAACGTCTTGTTGATGCTGGCGTTCACCTGAGTGGCATTAGCACCTGGGGCCGCGAACACCATGCAGAGGGCACCCGGCTTGTCCTGGATGTTCGATGTGAAGTTGTAGCTCATGGCACCAATCTTCACCTCTGCGATTGTTGAACTCCTCGATGGTCTTCAGCGTACCCTTGTACTGCATAGAGTACTGGTAGGAGTTCTCCGACTGTTCACCCAAGGAACCCACACCAGCCACGAAACTCTGTCCACCAATCGCTGCGAAGACGTCGTTAGGGGTCAGTCCGTACTGTGCCATCACATCGGGCTTCATCCAGATGCGCAGGGCGTACGTGTTACCCAAGCTCTGCACATTGCCCACACCGGTGACACGCATCAGTTTCGGTCTGATGTTGATATCGATATAGTTCGACACGAAGTCTTCGTCGTACTTGCCGTCGGCACTCCTCACGGCGAAGATGCGCAGGATGTTGTTCTGCCGCTTTTCCACCTTCACACCGACCTTGTTCACGTCAGCAGGCAACAGAGCCTGGGCGCGCGTTACGCGGTTCTGCACATTCACCGTAGCCATGTCGGGGTCGGCACCCTGCTTGAAATAGATGTTGATTTCCACATCACCATTCGACGAGGCTTTTGAGGTCATATAGGTCATATCATTCACACCATTGATGGCCTCCTCCAACGGCTGGATGACCGACTTCATCACGGTGTTCTCGTCAGCACCAGTGTAGCTGGTGCTGACATTTACCGTAGGCGGTGCAATGTCGGGATATTGCTCTACTGGCAGTGTGCTCATCGAGATGTAGCCCACCAGCGCTATCACGATCGAGATGGCACATGCCATCACGTATTTATTGATGAAAATATTATTTTTCATATTGTTTCGTTATTTCGATGTTTCGGCCTGAGGGAAGAGCACCTTCTGTCCTTCCGTCACATTATTAGCACCTGTGGTCACGATCTTGTCACCCGGATTCAAACCGCTGGTAATGATGAAGTCCTTACCATTACCGGTATCTTCTGTTGTTACGTCAATAGCAGTGGCTGTACTGTCGGCCTTTACCTTATAAACTATCGCCTTGTCCTGCAAGCGCACCACTGCATATTGGGGAATGACAATCAAACCCTTCTCGGCGAAGTTCATCACGACCGTTCCCTGGATGCCGGAATAGAGATGGCCATCAGGATTGGGGAACGACACCTTTGCAGTGAGCGAACCGGTAGCGGAATTCACAACACCCGTCAAACTGGCTACGCGACCTTTATGAGGATACTCCGTACCACTCTTCATGATAAAGGTGGCATCGGGCAAATGGGAAAGTTGTTTCTCTACTTCAGTAGCCTTCACGCCTTCCTTCACCATCGCCTCGATGATGGCCTCAGTTACAGAAATCTCGGCATACATCGACGTGTTGCCGCTCAGGATGGTCAGTTGTGTCAAAGGCGATACCTGATCACCGGCACGTACGGGAATCTCACCGATAATACCAGATACAGAAGCCGTGATGGTGCAGAAGCCGAGGTTCACCTTGGCACGGTTAACTGCTGCCCTTGCCTGAGCCACCGTTGCCTGAGCCTGTTTGTAGGCGTTCTCAGAGTTGTTCAGCATATAGCTGCTCACGATCTTCTTGTCAAACAGGTTCTTGTTCGACTCGTACTCCAGCTTGGCAGAGTTCTCCTGAGCCTGAGCTGCCTGCAGATTGGCCTGTGCAGCCTCCAATTCCAGCTGAGCGTTGCGGGAGTCGATGATAAAGAGCGTCTGCCCCTTCTTCACCTGCTGACCTTCAGCCACGCAAATCTTCATCAACTGACCACTCACCTGTGGCGTTACCGTCACGTCGTTCTGACCTTTCATTCTGGCACTGAACTTATAAGGTAGTTCAATGTCTGATTTCTCCACTGTCATTGTCTCAAACGACGACTGTGTCATCTTAGGCTCGTCAATGCCACAGGAGGTCAGCCCAGCTATCATACCGAGCATGCATACCCATTTCAAACCTTTTCTTTTCATAAATTCTAAATTGTAGTTTTTATATTTATATAGATTTGGGGGACAAAGGTATATAATATTTTGGAAAAAACCAAAAATCTTCTAAAAAAATTGGTTTTATCTATCTCGTAAGCGAGAATTTCAGCGATAGTCCGAAATCGTGGGTCGTCGTTGGATAACTGCTGCTGGCCAGGAGTGGCGTGTTCGTCTGCGTGTCGTAGTAGGCCGTCAGGGTGAGCAGTCGCGAGAGGGTGTAATCAGCCATGAAGGAGAGTTTGAAAGCCGAATTTCCACTCGAAGCAGAAGAGGCTCCCGTAGCGATGTCACGCGTAATGGCTGCCTGCTTGCGGAAAGAAATGTCGAGGCGCAGATTCAAGTCGTGGTTCACACCCGAGGATCTGCTGGCTGTCCTCGTATTTTCTGCATTCTTGGAATTGTTGGCCTTACCCGTTTTCGAACGACTCTGCGCTGCTTTGATCTTACGGCTGCTGCTGGCATTAAAGAGGCGGAAGTCCTGTAACTTATAGGCAAGTCCTACCACCCAGTCACGACTGAGGGCCTCGTTAATCTGTACACTGGTCATCGAGAGATTGATGACACGGGTGGTACGGTATTCCATCTTTGCGGTAAGGTTATTTTCGAAGGTGGCATCCACACCCAACAGGGGCGAGAATGCCTCGTTGATACTGACGGCAGGGATGCTTGGCAGGGTGTAGCTGCCCACGCTGTAGACGCTCTTATAGCCATGATTGAGATTCAGGCTCTTGAGGTGGTCTCTGACCCAAGGCAGATTTGAGAGACCTCCATAACGGATGGTCCAGTTGGGGAGCATCCTCAGTAGTGAGGGGAAGATATCGAGCGAATGGCCTGCCCCAGAAGTATAGGCAGAGAGGAAGGCAGGAACCATCACTTCAGCAGCATAGGGATCAACAGGAGCGACAGCACCATTGACGCTGGTGCCCTGCGCCTGTACCCGGTCACGGAACTCAGACAGCAACGAGCAGAAGTGCTCGAAGGTCGATGAGCGGTAACCGTTGTTGGCGTTACCCATGCCTGCAAGCGCACCCTTCAGTGAGATGGTAGTCATATTAAACGAGCCGCTGTGAGTGGTAGGTCTTCCTGCGAACATATATTGAACCGTACGTGCGTGATTATCTGTGTGAGCTGCATTCAGGTCGATCTTCAGGTCGCGTATAGGCTCTACAACGGCACGTATCTGCACATCGCGGCTGGTGCTGATGGAGGCAGGCGTCGTCACGCTGTCGTTCTTCAAGAGCCAGTGGTTGTCCATCGCCTTGTCGATATAGCTGTCATCAATCATACCAAAGGCGAAATCGAGTCCTGGCGACATCACCCCGGTACTTCGCGTCTGTCCGAACACATCACCGATATTAGGCATGAATCCAGGCAACAGCATCGAGTACTGTTGACGGAAACTGATATTGATAGAGCGTACCGACATCAGCAGACGGGCAATCGTCTGTGTTGGCTTATACCACCACTGATTCTCTGCCGAGGGCTTCGCCACGATACTGAGTTTCACCTGCACGGTGTCGAGGTTCTTGATGATGATCTTATTCGGATCGACCACCTTGTACTTGATGGGGTAAGGCTGGCCGTCTTTCGTGCGGGCTGTGACAATCAGTCGCTTCGAACCTTTGTTATGAGCCACGGTGATGGTGGTATCAGGCTTCAGCGTTATCTCGCGCTGATAGCTGTTCTTGTTCTTGGGCAGTATCTTTTCTTCCGGATTATCCGATGTCTTGGAATCTGGTTTCTTAGGCTTGCTGGATTTCTTGGATGCGGCAGATCTCCTCGAATTGCTGGAGCTGCTCTTCTTGAATCGCTCATTGGCCTTCTTCAGGAAGGGGAAGTGGTTATAGAGCATCTCGAGGTTCAGCGCACCGTTGATGTTCAGGTTTCGGTTACTCGTGACGGTATTTCCCAGACTGGTGCCATCGTCGAGCTCCGTACCTCGTGTCCATGAGTAACGAGCATTATACGAGGCATCGCCGTTCATCCAGTCGAGCACTGGTATCTTGTTCAGTGGCAACTGGTAGCTGGCGGTGACCTGCTGATTATAGTCGAGCGGTGTTCCCAAGTGTCGGATGCTGTACATCACCGAATCCTTCCAGGCAGAGTAGCGATCAGGATAGAGATCTTTGTTCACAGGGGTATAGGGCTCTTCTATCTGTGCACGCGTACCTGATTGGAAATTGAAGTGCAGGTTACGGGTGAAGTCCCAGCGCAGGGCGAAGTCACGATTCCAGAGGAACTGCTCATTGAACACGAGTTCGAGGTTCTGGTTCTCCAGACTCTCAAGGTCACGCTCCTGCAGCTCATAATAGGCTCGGCTCATCTCCGTATTGAAGGAGATGTTCTGTGGCAGGTAGTTGATGCCGATGGCCTTGGGGAAGTTCAGCCACTTCGACTTGCCTTTGAGTTTCTTGAAAGGCTCCCAGGTCTTGTAGACGGGCGAATAGCTGTAGTTCATGGCGCCTCGCCACTGGTCGTCCTTCTCATAGACGGTAGTCTTGCCCGAAGTATTACGGTGCGAGTGACTGTATGAGAACGAGAAGTTTGCGGGGTCGTAAGGCATGGGGTGACGCTTGGTCTTCAGCCCCCAGCGCAGGTTCGAGATCGAGAAGTTCGTGTTCGTGGTCTTCGTCACGGCGATGCTCTCTATACTATCACGCTCATGCTTGCTGGTCGTAGCATCGAGGGCATCCTTCAGGCGCATGTCCGAGTCGAGCGGATTATAACGGGGCCGCACTTCTTCCTTCGTCACTGAGTAGTAGATGGGTGCAGACACTTTCGCTTTATCGGGGAAGAACTTGCCGAGCTCAAACGAGGTGGTGATGGCATATTCCTTCTGGGTGTCGGTGCTGCGCTGCATGACGTTCTCCTCCAGTCCGCCGAAGCCGTCGCTGATGTAGCGACCCTGCAGGTTCACGGTACCGAAGTCTGAGAGCTGCACATTCATCGTACCCGAGGCAGCCCAACCACCGTCGTTATTGCTGTCCAGCAGTCTCAGCTCATTCACCCACACCTCACCCGACTTCACGTCGCCTGAGATATTCCGCACACCGACCATCATCACCTTCACCTCGCCCAGCGATGGATTTCCCAGCACACTCACCTTGTTCTGTGGACGATCGGGATCATATTCGCTATACAGCTGGTTGAAGGAGGCCGCTCCCGTTGACTTCGCCACATTACGGGCTTTCTTCAGACGGGTGAACACGTCGAGGTCTACATCGAGCATATTCGATGCAGGCCACACCATTCGCCTGTCTGCAGTCGAGTATTTGCTGTAGTCGCTACGGTCTGGCGTCAGCTCCAGGGGTATCAGGTATTCGTAGTAGTTGTTCTTATAGTCGCTACCCATACGGATGAATACGGCCAACTGGTTATCCTGCAGGTTGGTAGCGTCAGGCTCCAGATGGTTGGCGTGTACGAACATCTGCAGATGCTTATACTGGCGAAGGTCGAGACTCGTATTACGGTATACGGCCTTCGACTCGCCCCGCTGCAGGTTCTTCACCACCATGTCGAGCGACTGCTCATTGCTCTCCACGAGCTGTGGCTGTGAGGGATCCGTCACTCTGCTGATACCTGGTGGCAGCACGTAGTTCACGGGCTTCTTATCGTTACTCTCCTCGATGTTCACGGCACTGATCTCGAGCACGCCGCCCTCAGCTGCCGAAGTATTCAGATTCTGCCTGTAGATACGCCACTCGCCACGTACGAGGTTCAGCGCTCCGAATCGCAGCACGATGGGTTTCTGGAATCCCGTCATGAACATACGCATGAAACGGATGCTGGTGAAGTCGTTGATGCTGCCTTCCTTGTGCTCATACTCCGTCACGGGGATGCGGAACTGATACCAGTTCACACTCGTCGTGTCGCCATTGCGCAGCTTCACGCTGCTGGTGCGCATGTCGGTGATGAAGCAGTCAGCAGGCGGCACGCCGTTACGGTAGGCATCGAGCACCTCGGGCGAGATTCTGACACGATACTGGTAGTAACGTTCAAACTCGTTGAGGGTGAAGTCCTGATTGATATCCTCCTGATCAGGGCCTGACTGGTAACTGGTGTCATACGATTCATTCTGGTTTGCAGTATCAGGCGAGTTTCCCTGTGGGTTGTTGATACGCTTGTAACGGTCGAGGATGCTCTTCTGCTCAGCGTCAAAATCCGATCCACGGAAGTAGTGGTAGTCATCGCCCGCAGGGTCTCGGTTCCAAGCCTGACGGATACTGTCGTTAGTCACTTTGGCATTCATGGCATTCACCCAGTCCCTGTAGGCGCCATACTGCTGCTCCTCGGCATCAGTCAGTCCGTTGAAGCCCACATCCTGCAGGTTTCTCGAACCCTCGGTAACGGCGAAGGCATAGGTCTGCGTAGCCTGCACGGGGATCTTTCCCCACTGGGTGGTGGTGTACGAGTTGGAGCCATCTACAGGCATACCGCTCTCATAGAACTTCTTTCCGTCGTGAAGGATGTCCTCCGAAATCTCTCCGAGGTTGAAGTAGAGGTCGCCTGCATAGTCTGAGGCAGTACCGTCCTGACGGGAGTAGATGAAGGGATCGAGCAGCCAGAACTCGATATACTCGATGTTCGCCTGCTCAAAGTCGTTGGTATCGAGCTTGCGCATCATACCGCCCCACTTCGTCTCGGGCTGCTGCAGCGTACCGTCGGCATTCAGGTCGAGTGTCAGGTTGTAGGGGCCTCGCTCCTGTGGATAATAAGCCAGATTGAGCACTGGCAGGGTCGAGGTGGCACCATTGTAGGTGCTCTGCTGACGGTTCGGATAGAGCTCCTTCACGTACACTTCGCGCACATAGTGGTTCGACAGCTGGTCCAGGTCGCTCTTGATGTGGCTCGGTGTCAGCGTGGAACTTCTGCGCGTGAAGATAGGGTCGACGTTATACCAGGCCAGCAGCGCACGGTTGTAGCCACTCGTCACGCCCGTCTTGTCACTCGATTCCATGAAGGTGGAAGGCACACTCGCGATGGTCCACTGCTTCGGATTGCTCACGTCGATATAGTTCTTCGTATTCTCAAAGTCGTCAATATACGAGGCATTGTCCTGGGTGCCGCTTGCCGTACCTGCGACGAGCTGGGCAAACTCGCCAGTAAACGTGATGTGCGAGGGTTCCTTCACATGGAGGAAGGGTATCTTGTTGAGCATCGACGTCAGCCACTGGCTCTCCTGTTTCCAGTTCATGTTCAGTCCCCAGAGGGTGTTGCTCAGAGGCTCTGCTCCCATTGTCACCTTCGAGGTCAGTGCCTGCTCGTGCAGGTGCATCAGCGTACCGCCCAACTGGAAATTCTTCGAGAACTCGTATTCCCAGTTCACGCCCACCATCGTCTTGCGCTGCATACCGTACTCCGTGTTCGATTCGAGCGACACCTTCACGTCGGTACCAGCATCGCGGATGCTCTGATTCAGGATGGTCACCTCGCCTGCAGCGTAGTCCACAGAGTAGTCCGAGCCCTCCTGCAGCGTCACGCCGCCAGCCGTCACCACCACCGATCCTGGAGGCACGTTATAGGCACCCAGCGGTATCACGTTCTCAGCATTGCCCTTGAACTCTCCCGTGAGGATAAACTTGTCTTTCTCTGCCGTCTGCTTCGCAATGGTCTTCGTCTGTCCGTAGAGCTCTCTGAACACGTATTTCTCAGCCTCATCGGCATCCATACCTTCCGCCAGCAGCTTCTCGCGCAACCAGCTGCCGAAGGGCTCTGCCGCTGGCAGATACACGCGCCCGTTGCTCACGGTATAACCCTCCACATAGTCGAAGTAGCCGTTAGGATGGGGCTTCATGTTATTGTCGAGACGGTCGCAGCCTAACAGCTTCAGCAGCGTCTTGTTCTTCACCACGGCATCAGGGATATAGGTCAGATACACACCTGCTGTGTCGCTCTGGAACTTGATGTCGAGACGGAACTTGGTCTTCTCCACCGTCGAGGCGAGATAGTACACGTTCTTCATCATCAGGTCCCAGTTGCCCTGTGTGGGATTGTTCGAGGTGTTCTTCAGGGCTTTCACGAAGAGGGCCTTCGAGGTCTCTGTCAGGTCGCTGGCGAACTCACCCACCTGATAGGTCTTGCCCCCCGACGTAAACTCGTAGGCCACGGCGAGCACCTGGTCTGTCTGCAGCCCCGTTTTCAGAGACACATAGCCCAGTGCCTTGTTCACGGTGTATTCCGACGGTGTCAGCAGTCGTGCGCTCGACAGTTTCTCATAGTCCACACCGTTCTCAAAGTCCGGTATACCAGCCAGCACCGTTGCCGTCTGGTCGATATCGCGCGCTTCAGCGTAGTTGTTCACGAGGGTGGCATACTCTGTATTGGCACCATTGCCAGGCACTGTTTGCCCAGTGGTTTGCCAACGGTTGTTGCTCACCTTCGAGTTCTCTCCGAGGTCAGTCAGAGCGATGATGCCACGGGTGTTCGAGGTGGTTCCCGTCTTGTTGGTAATCCATATCTCCACACGGGTGATCTCGATACCCGTCGTCAGGTTGGGCAGTGTCGACATCGCCTTGTCGTAACGCTGTCTGAAATAGTGCGACAGGAAGAAGTGGCGGTTCTCCTCATAGTCAGCCACGTCCATCTCGAAGGCTGTGGTGTGGGTACCTCCCTTCGAGGTCACGCTCTTCGTCGACGATTTCTTCTGCGAGAGTACCGTCTGCAGTTTCAGCCTGCCGAACTGCATATCCGTGCGGATACCGAAGAGGCTCGAAGCACCCTTCACCAGCGAGTTGTTCGAAGGGAAGGTAACGTTTCCGGCTTCCACGAGCTTGATGATCTCATCTTCCTTGCCGTCGTATTTCAGCTTCAGGTTCTGCGTATCGAAGTCGAAGGTGGCGTCGGTGTTATAGTTCAGATTCATGTTCACCTTGTCACCCACCTTGCCGTTCACGTTCAGGTTGATCTTCTCGTCGAAGTCGAAGGCTGTGGTCTTCCTGTTGCGGATAGGCAGCGAGGGATTGTCGATGCTCTTGAGGTTGACACCCATCTTCAGCTCTGCCGTTCCCTGAGTCTTGATGCGCACCCCGCCAGGGCCGAAGATCTTCTCTGCTGGTCCCAGGTCAAAGTGCATGTCGGCAAACGAGAATTTCTCCTTCCCTTTGTTCTGCACGTTCTCGGCATTCTTCTGCCTGAAGAAGTCGCGCAGCAACCGTTTCTCGCTCCATTTCCGGTATTCCTCTGGCGTCATCAGCACTGGGGCATTCAGATACGAACCGTTCATCTTCGAGCCGACGTAGTACACATTGGCCGAATCGTCGTATTCCACAGTCTGGCGGATATTGTCGGGACGTCTCAGGTCGAGTGCCGAAGAGTCGAGGTCCTCCACGACCACAGGCACCGTAGGCTGAATGCGCCAGCGCGCCTTCAGCGAGTCCGCCTGCTGCGCTTGCGCACTCACGCACGCGACCAGCAAGCCCATCAATATCCCAATAATCCGCCTGGTTCTCACTTGATTTGTTTGAGGGCCAGTTTCACCACCGTTTCCACAGGGGCATCAGGCTGCTCTTGCAGGATGGCAAGCACCACCTTCTGTGAAGGTGCAGGCGCAAATCCCAGCATCGTCAGTGCCGACACCGCCTCGTCCTTCACCTGATTGTTCACGGGGGCCGACATCTGTCCACCCGTAGGAATCTCATCGGCGATACCCAGCGATACGATCTTCTCCCTCAGGTCCACGATGATGCGCTGCGCCGTCATCTTGCCGATACCCTTCACGTTCTGTATCAGTCGCGCATTACCAGCCGATATGGCGTTGCAGAGCTCACTCACGCTAAGCGACGAGAGAATCATCCTCGCCGTATTGGCACCCACCCCGTTGACGGTGATGAGCAGCAGGAACGTCTCGCGCTCCCTCTTGTTGACGAAGCCATAGAGCAGATGCGCATCTTCCCTAATAGCCTCATACACATAGAGTTTCACCTCTTTCTTTCCTTGAATGGCACTGAACGTGTTCAGCGAGATATTCAGTCCATAACCGATTCCAGCCGCCTCAATGGTTGCTAAGGCAGGGGTCAGCTCGGTCAGCTCACCCTTGATGTATTCAATCATAATGACGTTTTGTTTGTATATATACACCTAATAAACGCATGCACCTTACATTTTATTGTATTTCGCCCCCATTTAGTTACACATTGTCACAAAATGAAAGTTTTTAGATAATTTTTCGGGCATTTTGTTACGCATTTACAAGAAAATATGTACTTTTGCAACCGATTAGAAGAAAACAACCAACAAAAGACATAAGAAATATGAAGAAAATCAGAGCAGCCGTCGTCGGTTACGGCAACATCGGAAAGTACGCACTCGAGGCTCTTGAGACAGCCCCCGACTTCGAAGTAGCAGGCATCGTTCGTCGCAATGGCGCAGAGAACAAGCCCGCAGAACTCGCTCAGTACGAGGTAGTGAAGGACATCCGCGATCTGAAGGATGTCGACGTGGCCATCCTCGCCACACCTACCCGCTCGTGCGAGGAGTATGCCAACCAGATCCTGCCACTCGGCATCAATACCGTCGACTCTTTCGACATCCACACCAATATCCGTGGCTATCGTGAGCGCCTGATGAAACTCAACAAGGAGACGAATACCGTCAGTGTCATCGCTGCCGGATGGGACCCGGGTTCCGACTCCATCGTGCGCACACTCATGCAGAGCCTCGCTCCGAAGGGACTCTCCTACACCAACTTCGGCCCCGGCATGTCGATGGGCCACAGCGTCTGCGTGCGCTCAAAGGCTGGTGTGAAGAATGCACTCTCGATGACCATTCCCCTCGGCGAGGGCATCCATCGCCGCATGGTGTATGTAGAGCTCGAAGAGGGTGCCAAGCTCGAAGAGGTGACTGCTGCCATCAAGGCCGATCCCTACTTCGCCAGCGATGAGACCCACGTGTTCCAGGTAGAGAGCGTCGACGACGTGCGCGACATGGGTCACGGTGTGAACCTCGTGCGCAAGGGTGTCAGCGGCAAGACCCAGAACCAGCGTCTGGAGTTCAACATGAGCATCAACAACCCCGCCCTCACTGGTCAGGTACTTGTCAACGTGGCTCGCGCCTCCATGCGCCTCCAGCCCGGCTGCTACACAATGGTCGAGATTCCCGTCATCGACATGCTCCCCGGCGAGCGTGCAGACCTCATCGAACATCTGGTGTAAAGGTAAAAAGGTAAAAAAGTAAAAAAGTAAAAAGGTAAAAAGTGAATATAGCCATTTTTGTGTCAGGCAGCGGGTCTAACTGCGAGAACCTGATCAGATACTTTACCGACTCCGAGAGCGTACATTGCGCTCTCGTTGTCAGTAATAAGCCCGACGCCTACGCCCTCGTGCGTGCAGAGCGTCTCGGCGTACCTACAGCCGTTACCCCCAAGGCCGACCTCAACAATCCCGATGTCATGATGCCCCTCCTGCAGAAGTACGACATCGGCTTCATCGTGCTGGCAGGCTTCCTGCCCCTGGTGCCCGACTTCCTCATCGACGCCTACCCCCATCGCATCATCAATATCCACCCAGCCCTCCTGCCGAAGTATGGCGGCAAAGGCATGTGGGGCCATCACGTCCACGAAGCCGTGAAGGCTGCTGGCGAGACAGAGACAGGCATGACAGTCCACTGGGTCACCCCCGTCTGCGATGCAGGCGAGATCATCGCCCAGTTCCGTGTCGCCCTCACGCCCGATGACACTGTCGACGACATCGCCGAGAAAGAGCACCAGCTCGAAATGGCCCACTTCCCCAAAGTTGTCGAAGAAGTCATCTCCAAGCTCCAGTAATATGAAGACATTCATTACGACATGGCTTTTCGCGTGCTCAGCACTGATGATGCTGAGCGGATGCGCCACAGCCGAAGAGCGTGCTGCGAGGGCAGTAGAACAAGCCTTGAAGGTGAAGACTGCACTCACACAGCGACGCTATAAGATTGACATCAACCGCATGTACCCGATGAAGGGCAATTCCAAGAGCGTATCTTACGGCTACTCCGTCGAGGTGCGCAACGACACCCTCATCTCCTACCTGCCCTATTTCGGTCGCGCCTACAATGTGCCCTATGGCGGAGGCAAGGGCTTCAACTTCTCCGAGCGCATCGGCAGCTATCATGAGACGCAGCAGTCTAACGGAGCGCGCGTGATAGACATTGAACTGAAGAACGACGAGGACATCTATCAATACACCATCAAAGTCTTCGACAACGGCAACTCCTCCATCGACGTCCAGTCCCGCCAGCGCGATCCCATCTCCTACTCCGGCGAGATGGTCTTCGGGAAATAAAAGGCGTCGTCTTATATAATTTTATAGAATAGAGGGGCATCCCTATCGGGTGTCCCTCCATTCATTTTTGCAACCCCAGTATGCATTAACCTTTTAAGAAGTCAATCTTTCGTCTGTTTCCCTGCGAAGGTGGCCTTACCGCGAAGTGTAGCCAGCAGATATTGCCATGCTGCTCTAAGAGCAATTCATCATAATCCTGCTTGGTACCGTCAGCGATATCCAACAGTATTGACGCATAGCGGATCATCTGCTCTTTCCCCACGCAGCGGATATCCACTGCGCACCCTGAAAGATGATTGGACGTCTTAGCCCCACCCGCGAGCTGATTCACCGCTGGTGACCTATACCCCGAATTAATAATAATCGGCTCTTCTTTCCTCGAAGCTGGCGCAGCCCCCAGCTCTGGCGCAGCCCCCGGGTCTGGCGCCAAAGTACAGTCGCCTGCGACTTTACTTTGGGGCCTGACCCCAGCACACACTGCCGCATGACTATCCTCATTCCACATTCCACATTCCACATTCCACACATAAAGCCTATTATAACTGTAACGCAGATCCTCGAGCCAGTTCTCGCAGATACGCTTCAGATTCTCTATTGCCACATGACTGGGGATATTCCCATCTTCCGTATCATGCTTTGTCTTACACAACTCCCCAAGCGTAAAATGCTCAGACAGTTTCATACTTTTGTTAATTTCCACTTTCATATTCTTCTAATTATTTTTCGTTTTGAACCTTTGAACCTTTGAACCCTTGAACCCTATCAGATGGCCAATTTATTACGTTTCTTATAGGAACCTTTATCATCACCTTCAATGATTTTTTCAACAAGATTATTCTCCAAGAGTCTTCTCAATTTGGTTTTAACAGAGTCATCGCTGTTATAGCCAAAGCATTTCATTACATCTTCTTTTGTAAAGACATCAGGAAGTCTATTGTACCCATCCACACTTCGTTGCTGATGTCGTTTCCCAGTGATCTGCACATCATTGTTCATGTCGTCGAAATACTTCTCAGCCATGACTCCGAAGAAATGCTGCTGGGTAGCATACTGAATGCGGGCAACGAGTTCACAGAGTTTCCAGTCAGTCTCATCCACTTCATACTCACCTATCCAATGGTTATTCTCCTGATGGAGGCTACCCCAGTGACGCATGTCGATGAAGGGAGCGGCATAGTTAAGGGCGTGATAAGGCACGCGCTTCAGCATCAATTCATTCGCCTCGCTATCATCCTCAGCGCAATCCGCCATGCGGTTCTTAGTCCAGTCATAGAGTTTCTTCACCAATGGCCATAGAGGCAATTCACCATAGCGAGAGTCCAGACGGAACGCCCAAGTCTTCATGCGATCAAGCCGTTGCCAATCTATACGCTCTTTATCCTCAAATCCAATCATCTCGTAATTAGTCTTGGGCATGGGGATTACCGCAAGGCGAGTGGAAAGACCACTACCGAAGTTGCGCTCATTCACCTTTTTCTTCAGCGCAATGGGAGTGCCCGTGTAGATGTAATTCCACGTCACATTGAACTTATCTACAGGCGAATCCGAATTCTGATACATCTGACCGTCCTTCTCATTATGAAAGGCTTTGAGCTCCATCGCCTGCTTGTTGATCCACGAACCACCGCTTTGCAGGGTGATGGAGTTATCAAGCTCCGTATCGAACGTGAACATGTGCAACTGCATCTCCTTACCATCAATGGTTTCCTTCGCGTTCAGCATATCCTGAATCAGCTGACCATTAGATGTACGCGCCGGATGAATGCGGATAATCCCTTGCGGTTTATCCTTACCCTCCTTATTCGCAGCCTTTTTCTTCTGATCCTGCTTGTAGCGATTCAGCGCAGCGAGTCCAGCCTTATCAGCAGCCTCTATAGGTGCCGAGAGGATTTCAATAATATCCTCCGCCATGGACTTGTTGCTTGCAGGGTGACCAATAATATACAAGGAGCAATTCAGACGTCTTTCATTCTGCGGGCGGTGATAGAACCTATACCAAGTACGAGTCATCAAGGTCATGGCAGTACCACCACCCACAAAGAGCGCAGCAGGATACTGAGATTTCTTCAACCCTTCACAAATATCCTTCAGCAAAGGAAATTCAGGGAACAGCGTCTCAATCTCACGCCCCCACTCTTCCAACTTCGTATTGATGGTATTCTCCTTCCTCATTCCTCCTTCCTCATTCCTCGAAAGATCACTCCTCGAAATAATCTCCCGATAATCCTTGCCTGTAAACTCTTCTATCGCTTTGAGCAAGGCTTTGGATGGTAGCGCGCTCGCATTCCTTTTCTCTTTCTCCGCGACACACCCTGCTGCTGATTCCACCGTCTGGGCCACGTTCTCATCGCGCTCATCGATAATCTCCTGCACCCAAGGCTGAGCCTCCACAATACGCTGCACTTTGGCCTTATCCCCATCGAGCATAATAAGGAGGTCTGTGGCCAATTTGAGCGATTCCTTATGTCTATTTGAATCATCTGCACAAGGCAACTTCCCCGCATACCGCTGATCAATAATCCCCTGCACATCATACCCCTGCCACATTATTTTTTGGCACGGATTACACGGATTATCACTGCTTTCTGGAGTCTGCCCCTGACTGTTCGCTGGGGTCTGGCCCTGACTGTTCGCTGGGGTCTGGCCCAAAAGTGAAGTCGCTTGCGACTTTGCTTGGGGGCCTGACCCTAGCGTGCAGTCCTCAGCGCACTTCTCAACCTCAGAAGGAAACTTATGATATAATGGTTGAGTTCTCTTCTGGCGATACTCAGGTGTGAATCGCTTGTCGAAATTTTCATCATAGTAATCAAATAAAAGTTCTTCGTTAATATAAAGGATATCCTCCTCCTTCGGAGCAAAAGAGTTACGAGTAGCATCAATGCAACTTTCATCAGGCTGATAGCCCAACCTTTGGGCAAAGACAATCTGATTGTCAGCAAGGTTTCCATCCTTGATGTCAGCTGTAAAGACAATCCTGATACCGTATCCGCTACTGGTTATATGAACCAGAGCCACGCGCTTCATCAGCTCTGCATCGTCACGCAGCTTATACCAGATCTGCATCGGATTCTCCACATGATCAATGTCGAGCATCACGAGACCATTCAGATGACATTCCGCCAATCTTCTATGACGGAAAGGTTTACCTTTATCCGTTGTAGTCTCATCAAACTCATAGCAGCAATAAATAAAAGCCGTAGAATTATCCTTGATCTCCTGAGCATAGGCTAAGAGCTTTTCGGCATCTGTCTTTGATGCCCAGGCCTCTATAGCAGCCTTTTTCTTCAGATTTTGCTTTTTCAGCAGAAACTTCTGATAGTCAGCACTATCGAGCCAAGTCTGGATAGCCGCTACGCCCTGAGTCTTCGAAGCATCTACAGCCGCAATGATCGCCCTACGGGCATCAATCCGCCAAGCCGTATTCGGTTTCTTTACTTGTTCCCAGAACACTTCCTTCGAACAAGGAAGTGCCTGAGAGAAATGAGTATTTTCTTGAAATGTAAACATCTATTCTTTTTTTGATAATAAGAACATAAGAACAAAATTATGCGCACTCATTAAATCCTTATGTCCTTTTGTTCTTTTTATCTAAAAATCGTTATTCTGTTACTTTGTCTTTAATATGTCCTTATGTTCTTCTGTCTTATAACGTCTGTATGTCAGTGATGTAGAACACATTCTCATGGCGATCGTTGTTATCGCCCCAGACACGCTGCTTCCAGAAGCCCTTCACGATGTAGGGCTGGTTCTGATAGTACTGCGTATCGCGGTTCTTCGATGCAGCCTCGCCCGTCAATTCTCCATAGATGGTATCTCCACCCCTCTTGAGCACGAATCCTCGACTCTTAAAATACTCAGTGGTTCCATCCTGTCGCTGATACTGGCGCTCAGAGTATGCGCCAACCTCCAATACTGTTACTAATACTTCCATTACTTATTCTTTTTGTTCTTTTGTTCTTTTTATCTTTAATTAAACTCTGCTGATCAGGTCCCGTACTTCCAATGTGGACATGGCATCTTTCAAGTCACGGTGCATCGCCACGTTCACCAGTCGGAACCCGAGATCCTTCTTCACCGAGTTGTAGAACTTGATGCGTGTCGCACTCTCCTTCAGCCAGCCGTTCTCCAGTTGGCGGATGATACGATCCCTCTTCTTCCGGCTCAGGCGATTATACGCACGGAACACGATCTTGCCAGTCAGTTTACACTTATGCAGAGAACCCTCCACATACTTATCATTCTCAATGTTCTCCAGCGCCTCCGCTGGAATTTCAATGTACTTCTTCATTATTATGTTAATCTGTTATTATGTCTTATGTTTCTTCTGTTCTTCTGTCTAAAAATTGTTATTCTGTTACTCTGTCTTTTTATCGAATCAATTCATACATTGTCTCGAAGAGTGCGAGGCTCTGCGGCAGCACCTGAGGAATATCCATGCGCCCAGGCTTCAGGACAGTGTTCAGCTGCTGATACGCATCCCAGTAACTGATAGGCTCATCGTGGCGCATCAGCGCAATCAGCTGTTCTGAAGTCTCGTTGATCTGCCCGGAATTCAGCGGATAAGGCTGAGAACTGCGGAGATCTTCGTTGTTAGTATCATGGAGGATGCGCTTCTCCACGAGGATTCCAATCAACTGCAACATGCCGTTACGATCCATTTGTGCCGATTTCAGCGCACTCATACGCTCACGGCGAATCTTCTGATAAGGCTCATACTCATCTGCCCAAAGCTCTGCGCGACCAATCACCGACTCCAGCGAGAGCTTATCCTTACGACTCTGCCCGCCATAGCAAGTATAGTTCGAAACCACATCCTGCGCCCCGAGGATTGTCTGGTTATGACACACCCTTACCATCGGCCCGATACCGAGCTGGATACCCTTCTGATGATAAGCCACAGCAAGGCACGTCACCAATTCATCCGTCTCATCAGAGCGAATCTCGATGTTCGCATACACACGTCGCAGCAAATGAGCCTCTACAGAACGCTCCCCATACTGCTCTTCCAACTGAGGCAGCAGCGTCACACCCGGACGTTTCGAATCCCTGTTGGCAGCAGCGAAGATTTCCTGCACCACAGGTGTCAGTCCCCGCTTTTCAAAGATCGCCAGCACCTGTTGGATGAGTGCGAAGTGATAGATTCCCCCTACAGGATCGCCCGTAGGCAGATTCTCATGATAGCTCCTTTCGAGCTCCCCGAGCGTCAGCACCTGCACCGCCTGCTCGGCAAAATTCAATTGTTTTTGTTCCATTTAATTGTTTTTTTAATATGTTAATCTGTTATTATGTCTTATGTTTCTTCTGTCCTTATTATCTAAAGATTTGCTTTGAGTTCCTTCAGCTCCGTGTAGCTCATTGTCTTCACCTTCGCTAAAACCTGGCGACAACGCTCCTTACTGAGCCCATACTTCTCACTTATCGAATCGTAGTCGAAAATCTTCCCGAAATAGTAGTCATAGACGATAGCAGCATCCCGGGCACCCAGACTTTCCTCTATAGCCTCCATCAGAATCCCCCTGACGTTATCGCGGTCACACTCCAGAATCATCCCTTCATCATTCATCGGTCCCTCAGGAATACATACATCGAAAGAATAATCAGCTATACATTGGTTCGAGTCTGTCCTAATAGCTTTGTAGATATAGCTTTTAATAGAATTGAGGACACGCCTTCTATACAACACTCCATCTTTGCAACTATTGCTGAAGGCAGCATAAGCACCCAGAATACCCTCATTGATCAAATCCAGCACAGTCAGGGTCTTAACCTTTCCTACGTTACCATACGCCACCATAATAATAAAAGGTATAAACTCTTCCACCAACTTCGTTACGGATTCAGGCATGAATCGAGTTTGCAGACAATGATCTCTATCTTTCTTCGACATGGGTTTCATCTTCTCAATGTCCCTCAGGAATGCCAGGACATTACCATCGCCCCCCTCCTTCAACTCCTGAATAATATCTTTATAATTCATAATTTTGTTCTATTTATTATTTTGTTCTTTTGTTCTTCTGTCTAAAAGATCTTATGTTCTTTTGTTCTTCTGTCTAAAAGATCTTATGTTCTTTTGTTCTTTCAGTCGCTACGCTTTGTGAAAGCGGCAAAGCCGAGCGCTTTTTATCTAAAATCTGTTCTTCTGTCTGATATTCCTCATCCTGCTGTACTCCCCTTTCTTCAGGATATTGTGCTCGTAGGCAATCATCTTGTATCCTATATCCAGTATCACATCAGCAGCGATCACCCCCGTCGTGTGTGCGATATGATGATTGGTGAAGTCATCGAGGTCGTCAGCCATCTCAATCTGCATCTCCTCATCGAAGCCACGCAGCAGCTGCATGAAGTGGCCTTGCAGCGCAGGACTGATCCTGCCACGCATGCAGTCCAGAATACGCTCAGCCACGGGGTCAAGTGGATGTTGGCTCAGAAGATCCTGGTGTACCATTCTAACACCCTTTGTCATCTTTCGCACCGTTGAAAAATTCCTTCTCTTCATCTTTGAAGCTTTGTTTTACGTCGCCCCCTTCAAGGCGACCTTTAAATGATTAATGTTTCGAATTCCGCTGCGAAGGTAGGCAAAAAAAAAACCTTCCCATTTGAGGTAAATGGGAAGGTAGTGAAAAGTAAATGAGAAGTAAACGGCTCCTCTTAAATCTACTCTAAAGGAAGGCTTATAGCCTCATCAAAGGCATCAGCCACAGCCTTACATTTCTTAAAGATAGTGCGCTCACTGCTGCTTGGCTCATAGTCACTCCAGTCTTTATAATCTACACTGGCAAACTTAAAGGCAGTCAGGATCTTGATGCTATTATAATCACATTCCTTCTCGAAGCGATCTTTCATAGGGAGTTTATTAATACGCGAGCAACAAGCAGACCAATTACCACTCCAGCCATACTTACTCAGCAGCACACTGATCACACCAAGAAACAGCTGCTTTTCATTGAGAGGCTTTTCTTCTCCGTTAATAGAGATGATCGCCTTACTGATCTGCTCGTCCGTCACCTTCTTCTTATCTTGTGTTACCACACCCTCATGTATATGACAGTCGCCATAAACGACAGTCTTCACGTTACCATAGAAATAATTTTGAATATTATTTCCAGTCTTATTGTTTTCTTCCATTTTGAATTCTTACGTTTATTTGTTTATACCTTTATTATATTAGGATTAGGTGTTTATGGTTGATTAATTAGTTCTTAAGCGTCTTTATTCAATGACGTTATCCACATTCGAGTGGAAATGGTTCTCTATCTTGATGATGATCCTTGGGGGTGATTGCCATTTAAAGTTTAACGATTTGATTAATTTCTTAGTCAGGGATTTCGGGATATAAATCCCTTCCTTCCCCTTCAGGCCTTTCTTTCGCTTCTTTACTTTCTTCATCTGCAGCAGGGCATCCCTGATTTCATTCTTTTCTACACCCTGCTGCAAGTACCCTTCGATGGGATCATCATTCATTGTCTTGTTCATAAATTGAATTTTTAAATTTTATAAAATAGTTATGATATCTCAGATATCGGCCACAAAGATATAACAAGAGGTGTTGCATATTCCGCCACACCTGCAAATAATTAATTCTTTTTAAGGATAGATTGCCAAAGTGTAACTATTCAGCGATTAGTTTATCCCGCCCATAAATAGTATTCCTCATATCACCAACGGATTATAATCCCGTATAGGGGTACGAATGTTTTCTTTCG
>ONKL01000013.1 GCA_900318395.1 uncultured Prevotella sp. | reverse complement strand
TATCGATGATTAGCCTGCCAGATTCAGCCTGGCAGGCTTTATTGTGCCTTGTCCGCTTTATTGTGCCTTGCCTGCCCTCATGCGAAAACGCGTCTTCAGGATATCGTACCTTTGCATTGTGATAAGCGAGGAAGAGGCTCGAAGGCGACGAGGCACGTAGCTCGACGGCCGCGACCCACGTAGCTCGAACCCCTCGAGGCACGTACCTCGTCACAGCGCGCGCAGGGCTCGAATAGCCCACATTTTATGGTTTAATCTTTAATGTTTAATTTCTTATGGCATTAGTCAACAATCCTGTCATGGGTATCAACCTGAGGCAGAACAAGAATTCAAAGAACGCCGGTTACGGCAAGTATTATCCCGAGGTGGACATGCAGAAGACGCTGACCATCCGTGGTTTCGCCCAGCACTTGATCGACCACGGCTCGAAGTACAAGCGTGGCGACATTGAGAACATGCTGTCGATGGTCACCGAGTGTCTGCCCGAGCTGGTGGCACAGGGCATCCCCGTTCAGCTTGGCGAACTGGGTATCTTCCGACCCACCTGTGAGGCGAAGGCTTCGGTAGAAAACATCGCCGCGATGGAGGGGCTGAATCCCAACGAGGTGGTAAAAGCCATCCACATCCGATTCATCCCCAACCAGTCGAAGCTGGACAACCTGGCCGGTCCGGCCTTCAAGGACCAGTGTTCCCTGGAGTTGCGTAACATCATTGATACGGAGAAGGTTGTCATCGACGGCAAGAATAAGACTGTCACCACTCTGCTTCCTATCGCCACAGCAGTAGCCCGTCTGAAGTCTGGCACAGAAGGCAATGGCAGCTCTACCTCTGATCCTGGTGATGGTCCAACCAACGACGACGCTGGCGACGGACCTGTGAATCCGTAAGTGGTTGCTGGGGTCAGGCCCCAAAGTAAAGTCAGGATGCGGTGGATGCTGGGGTCAGGCCCCAAAGTAAAGTCGCAGGCGACTGTACTTTGGCGCCAGACCCGAGGGCTGCGCCAGAGTTTCGAGAGCAGCGCCAGACCCGAGGGCTGCGCCAGAGTTCCGAGGAAGGAGGAACGAGGAAGGAAGAAGGAGAAATGTTTCATGTTTCGCTCGGCTTTGCCGCTTTTACAAAGGCGCTAGCCGACTAAAAGAATTTTTTATGTTGAATTTCAAGAAGTCTCACATCGGGAAGATCCTGAAGTTTACGGGATCGCTGATCACGCTGGTGATTACAACGTTTTTTGTTGGAAGCTGTACATTATGAGAACTATTACACTGATTGTTATTCACTGTTCTGCAGTAAAGCCCGACCAGATGAGTTCGGCAGCTCAGATCGATTCATGGCACCGCAAGCAGGGCTGGAAGCTCGGCATCGGCTACCACTACGTCGTCCGTCGTAACGGAGAGATTGAGCCCGGAAGACCCGAATGGCTAATAGGCGCCCACTGCAAGAACCACAACGCCCACTCGATCGGCGTCTGCTACGAGGGCGGGCTCGACATCCGCGGTCAACCCGCCGACACCCGCACAGCTGAGCAGAAGGCTGCCATGCGCTGGCTGCTCCGACAGTTGCACCGAAGCTATCCCAGGGCCCTCATCGTAGGTCATCACGACCTGAACCCGCAGAAGGCCTGTCCCTGCATCGACAACGTCGCCCGCGAGTATGCCGACCTACAGCCTAAATAACCGAAAAGGAGGATGCGTCAATTTGACACATCCTCCTTTATTTCTAAATTGCTCGAACAATTTTAAGTTTTTATTTGCGGATCAGTGTCGATCCCAACTTTCCTAATTGTATCGCATACACACCTTGCTGCAGTCCCTCCAGACTGATGGCACCGCCCTGCACCGTCGTCTGCTTCACGGGCACGCCCTGCAGGTTATAGATGGTGGCCTCCGTGCCTTCCTCAGCGCCGTCGGTATAGACGATGTTGCCACTCACGCGGAAGTTCACGTCCTTAGGCTGCTCCTTGCTCAGCGTGGGGATGCTCGTGTCGATGCCCAGCACGTAGAGGATGCCCTTATAGGCATTGATCTTGCCTTCGCCGAATCGTTCGGGACTTTTCTCCGTAAACTCGTCTTTGTCTGCCGAGTGCTTGATGATGTCCTTGATGTCAGCAGAAGTCAGCGTCTTCCCCTTGTCCATAGCAGCCTGCAACCACAGGGCCACGACACCAGCAGCGGCAGGCGTAGCCATTGATGTGCCGCTCATAGAGACATACGAATAGTCGCGATCGCCCTTCTGTCCTGTGAACTGGTTGGCATATCCCTTTTTCTCATACAGAGGATCAACATCTATTTCAGGGTCAAAGCTGTTACCTGCAGCCACCACCACGACGCCAGGTGAGCATACGTCGGGGTGCTTGTGCCCTGCCAGGTCGGTGCCGTAGCTGCTGAACCAGGCTACATCTCCAACGGGGAATGATTCTAGCTCAGTAGGCTCCTTGTCGTCGATGGTCTTCACCAGATTGTTGGCAGCATAAGCACCAATGGATACAGGCTCGCCCGAGGTGTTCCAATCGCCTATTGATACGCTGCCGTCGCCATTCAGATATTTTCCATCATTGTCCTGTCCGATCAGCTGTGCACCGGCATCAGCCCAACAGTGCAGCTCAGTAGCCTCTTCTGGAATCAGGTTGAGTTTGAATCCAAGCACATCGTCCCGTTTTTCCTTGCCCCTGTCGTTAATCTGTGGCTTAAACTCCAGTTCGGCCATGTCAATTAACACCTCATTATAGGTATAAAGTTTGTCGTCCTTGTCTTTCGCCTGATTCTGATAGCACCAGATCTGGGGGCTGCCTTTCTCAATGTATTTCAGCATCTCTTGGACGGCTTTCAACTCCGGTCCTTCCAGATGACTGTTGTCGGCATCCTCTCCAGCATAGAAGTAAGTGCCTTGGCCATACTTGCCCTCATCGGGGTCGGAGTTGAATGTGAGTGGCATCTGGTAGTATTTATATCCGTCAATCATGCTGACGATGGCAATCTGCATCTTCACATTCTTCGTGGTCTTCATACCTCCCCATGCATAAGAGTATTCCTGGCCAGGCGTCGCGAGTATGCTGATAGTGTCCTTGGCAGCACTTTTCAAGTTGAGGTAGATCATTTCGCCTCCCTCGTTGCTTGCGCAGAGCATCAGCGGCAGCCTTAAGTCCTTCACGTATGTACCCAGCATTCTCGCCATGTTGCTGGTGCCGTCATGCCATCCGTCGTGCGAGTTCATGCTGAAGCTTACCACGAGCGGCTTCTTCATCTTGAGGGCCTGATCTGTCATGTACTCAAGGCTCTGACCAACCAAGTAGGCGTTAGCGTCGATTTGCTGATTGCTCATATCAGCCAAGAATCCTTCGGTGGAAGTAACCGGACAGATCAGGATGTCAGCTTCTGGAGCGATACCGCCGAGCGGCTGCTTGGTAAGTCCTTTCACGTCGCTGATGCTGCCTGCAGCGATGCTGATGCAGTGCGTTCCGTGCGATCCGTTAGTGTCTTTTACCTTCAGCGTGTCGAGGATGTCTTCAGTTTTGCTGTAGGCCGATCCGGTCAGTGTCCATTCGCCGATTCTCACGCTGTCGCCGCCAAATTCGTAATTACCGGGCTCATAGACACCCTTGATGCGCAGGTTGCCGTCCTTATCCTTGAATATCGGATGCGTAAAGTCGAATCCACCGTCGATGATACCCACGATGACGCCCTTGCCCGTATAGGCCTGGGGCAGCTTGTCGCCAGTTCCGTCGTTCACCAGATCAGCCTGTGTCGCCTTGCGGGACGCGTCGGTCTTCATACTGACTTTCGGGCTGATGTCGATTTTCTGCACGCCCTTCACGCTAGCCAGCGTCTCGAGTTTCGAGTAGGGTGCGTCGAGCAGTATCAGGTCGCCTCTGACCACTCTGACAGCTGCACCAGCCGTCTGCAGTTCACGGGCCACCTGCTGTGCATCAGCATCTGCTGCGCAGTTCACAAAGAAGTAGCCGCGTTGCTGACTAGCCTTCAAGGCCATGCTGCGCGTCGCAGCTTTCTTGGCCATGGCTTCCGACTGCTGCTTGGCTACCTTGGCTCTGTGGGTGATGAAACCCTGTGCTCCCGCTGTGAGAGCACTCATGAGTAATGTTGCAAGTAAAAGTTTTCTCATATTCTAGATAGTTTTGATGAATATTCATAAGAACAACGCTGCAAAAATAGCAAATAATTTTGAGTTTTGCAAATTTATGGCCGAATTATTTGCATGATTGTGGCAAATACACTGGGGCAAGCCCTGCTCTCTGGGGTCAGGCCCCAAAGTAAAGTCGCGAGCGACTGTACTTTGGAGCCAGACCCAGGGGCTGCGCGTTCCACTTTGGGGTCTGACCCAGGGGCTGCGCTTTGGGGGCAGGCCCAAAGAGGGGGGGCTGCGGGGGCTTACATTGTTACTTCGACGGTGTGCTTGCCGGGAGAGTAGGGGATGACGGTGCCGTCGATCGGATTGCCATCGAGGGTGATGGCCTTGACGCCCTTCTGAGCGCCGTTAGGATGGATGGTGATGTCGTACTCTGCCTCGCGGAACTTACGGTTGACGGTGTAGTCGCTGGCTGTCTCGGGCAGACAGGGATCGATGCGGATACCGTCGTAGTCGGGCTTGATGCCGAGGATGAACTCTGAGACGGTGTACCACATCCAGGCGGCGGTACCCGTGAGCCATGAGTTCTTACCCTCGCCCGGCTTGAAGGCATCCTTACCGGCTACCATCTGACAGTTGACGTATGGCTCGACCTTGTGCAGCGTCTGGTATTTCTCCTCGACATAGCTGGGGAGGATCTTGGCATAGTGGCTCCAGGCATCGTTGCCGCGACCTGCGAGACACTCGCCGATGATGACCCAAGGATTGTTGTGGCAGAAGATACCTGCATTCTCCTTGTAGCCCTCGGGATATGAGGAGATCTCACCGTACTCGTAGATATACTTGGTGAAGGCGGGATTGTTGAGCACCATACCATGCTCGCACTCGAGGTACTTCTTGCAAGAGTCGAGCGACTTGGCTACCATGCCTTCCTCAGCACCGATCTCAGCCATCGTACACCAGCCCTGCGACTCGATGAAGATCTTGGCTTCCTCGCACTCGTTAGAGCCGATCTTACGGCCATAGAAGTCGTAGGCGCGCAGATACCACTCGCCGTCCCAGCCGTGCTTCTTCACTGCCTCGATCATCGCGTCGACAGCCTGCTGCATGCGCTCTGCCTCGGCAGTCTTGCCAATCTTCTTGCAGAGGGCGACATAGTCCTTGCCTGTGACGACGAAAAGACCAGCAATCATGAGGCTCTCGGCCTTGGTGCCCTCAGAGACGTTCTCTGTGGTCTGGAACGACTCGTTAGGATCCCACGAGAAGCAGTTGAGGTTGAGGCAGTCGTTCCAGTCGGCACGTCCGATAAGTGGCAGCATGTGAGGACCGAGGTTCTTGATGACGTGATCCATCGAGATCTTGAGGTGCTCGAAGAGAGTTACCTCTGAGCCAGGCTGATTGTCGAAGGGCACCATCTCGTCGAGAATAGAGGAGCCAGCAGGGGTCGTCGTTGAATCCGCCGCCGATGTCGTTGTTGCCGCGCTTGGTGAGTGGCTGATACTGGTGGTAGCAGCCGCCGTCGGGGAACTGTGTGGAGGCGATGTCGATGATGCGCTGGCGGGCACGTGGGGGAATCTGATGAACGAAGCCCACGAGATCCTGATTGGAGTCGCGGAAGCCCATGCCACGGCCTACACCGCTCTCGAAGAACGATGCCGAGCGCGAGAAGTTGAAGGTGACCATGCACTGGTACTGGTTCCAGATGTTCACCATGCGATCGAGCTTGTCGTTGCCTGTTTGTACTTTATATATATTAAGGAGAGAATCCCAGTACTCACAGAGCTCAGCAAAGGCCTTGTCTACTTTCTCTGTGGTGTCGAGTTCAGCGATGAGGGCGTGTGCCTTCTTCTTGTTGATGACCTGTGGGGCAGAGAATTTCTCGTCCTGTTCGTTTTCGATATAGCCGAGGAGGAACACGAAGTCGCGCGACTCGCCAGGCTTCAGCGTCACCTCGATATAGTGTGAGGCGATGGGGCTCCAGCCGTGAGCATGCGAGTTGCGGGGCTTGCCCTCCATCACTGCCTGAGGATCGGCAAACTCGTTGTAGAGTCCCACGAATGTCTCGCGGTCGGTGTCGAAGCCCTGAATCTCAGTGTTCACATGATAGAAAGCGTAGTGGTTACGACGCTCGCGATACTCGGTCTTATGATAGATCGTCGAACCCTCAATCTCCACTTCACCCGTAGAGAAGTTACGCTGGAAATTTTCCATATCGGTAGCGGCATTCCAGAGGCACCACTCCTCGAACGAGAAGAGTTTCAGCGACTTGGTCTCCTGTGACTCGTTCTTCAGAGTCAGCTTCTGCACCTCGCACCATTTCTTGAGGGGTACGAAGAAGAGCACGCTGGCCTCTACGCCATTCTTGCGGCCAGTGATGCGTGTGTAGCTCATGCCGTGGCGGCACTCGTAGAAGTCAAGTGGCGTCTTGCAGGGCTTCCATCCTGGATTCCATACCGTGTCGCCGTCCTTGATGTAGAAGTAACGGCCTCCATTGTCCATCGGCACATTGTTGTAGCGATAGCGGGTGATGCGACGGAACTTGGCATCCTTGTAGAAGCTGTAGCCGCCAGCGGTGTTAGAGATGAGTGAGAAGAAATCCTCGTTGCCCAGATAGTTAATCCAAGGCCATGGAGTCTGCGGGTCTGTGATGACGTACTCGCGATGCTGGTCGTCGAAATGACCGTAACGTTTTTGTTCCATAATCTAATTGGTTAATACTGTTTGTTAATATTTAATGTTTAATGTTTCATCTTACCCCTCTCTTTCAATGAGAATACGTGCGTCGACAGCTACGACCTCGTTGTCGTCGGCAAGCAGCGGATTGAGATCCATCTCCTTGATCTCTGTGGCAAAGCGCAGCAGGGTGGAGAGGCGCACGATGATCTCAGCATATTTCTGTTCGTTGATGCCTTTCTGTCCACGCGTACCTTTTAATATCTTATAGCCTCTGAGCGAGTGGATCATCGAAAAAGCCTCGTCGTAGGACAGGGGAGCCAGACCTGACGACACATCCTTGAGCACCTCGACGAAGATGCCGCCGAGTCCACAGAGGATGACGTGGCCGAAGCGCTCCTCGTACTTGGCACCGATGAAGAGTTCAGTGCCCTTGAGCATCTTCTGGACCATGATGCCTGTAGCATCAGGAATCTGCATCATGCGGTCGAACTCGAGGGCCAGGTGCTCTGGGGTGCGGATGTTAAGGGCCACACCGCCCACATCGCTCTTATGTACAGGCCCTACGACCTTGGCCACTACAGGGAAGCCTACCCTCTGGGCAAAAGCTGTGAGCTCGGCTTTCGAGGTAGAGACCATCTCGGGCACAAGGGGAATACCTGCGCATGAGAGTATCTCGCGAACTGTATCAGGGGCGAGATAGCCGCTCTTGATGCCTTCGAATTTCAAACGATGGACTTCGCGATAGATGATCTTATTGAGTTCGGGTATGTCGATGCCGTAGAGCTGTACCTCAGGTGCTGCTGGCTTCGGGGTGCGCATAATCTGACTCAAGGCTGTGGCCAGCGTCACTTCGTCGCTGAAGTTCACATGTCCCTTCTTGAGAAAATCCTCGACCTCAGGACCTGCAGTGTGCAGACTTGGCAATACGGGGAAGATCGGTTTCTTACACTCGCGTATCTTTTTGTCCAACACATCGTAGGCTTCATAGAGCTGGGTGAGTCCAGGTGTTCCGTAGATGACGGCGATGGCGTCGATCTGCTCGAACTTGTGTTCGCAGTAGTCGATGACGATTCCCAGTTGCTCGGGTGTACCAGTAGCGAGGAAGTCGATGGGGTTGGCCACTGAGGATCCAGGGAAGAGCTTCGACTTCAGTTCGTCAGCGTCGGGTCCCTCAATCTTGGGCACGTTAAACCCACCTCTCGAAAGCGCGTCAGTCAGCATGACACCAGGGCCTCCGGCATGGGTGACGATGGCAAAGTTCTTGCCTTTCAGCGGGGAAAGGGTTAAGATACAGCCTACAGTCGTCAGTTCCTCGCGCGAGAAGCAGCGCACGATACCAGCTTTACGGAAAAGAGCCTCGACGGCAGAGTCGCTCGACGCAATGGCACCAGTATGGCTGGAGGCTGCGCGGCTACCGCTTTCGGAAGAACCGGATTTGATGGCGGCTATGCGGCATCCTTTGCGGATGAGCGAGCTGGCGTGAAAGAGCAGCTTATCAGGGTTGGAGATATTCTCGATGTAGAGCAGTTTCACTTTCGAGTCGGTCTCGGCATCGAAATGCTCATCCATATATTGCAGCACGTCTTCGATGCCAATCTGCTTGCCGTTGCCGATGCTCCAGACACTGTTGAACTGTAGTCCTTTGCTGACGGCACTCTCGAGGATGAATACCGCCGTGGCACCAGAGCCACTGATGAAATCGACACCCTGAGGGTTCAGATGGGGGATGGGCAGCGTGAAGACACTGTGGTGATGGCGGTTGAGCAGTCCGATGCAGTTAGGCCCTATCAGGGCAGCGCCATATTGCTTGCAGGTGTCGAGGATGCGCTGTTCGAGCAAGGCACCCTCCTTTGTCTCCTCACTGAATCCGGCAGAGATGATGACAAAGGCGCGCACGCCCTTCTCGGCACAGAGGTAATCGACATAGTCGGGGCAGAACCTGGCGGCCACCACCAGTACGGCCAGATCAGTCTGGGGAATCTCCTTCACGTCGTGGAAAGCCTTGATGCCCTGTACATCGTCCTCTTTGGGATTCACGATATGCAGGGGACCGCTGAAGCCTCCACTGATAATATTGCGAACGATAGATCCGCCTGGCTTGTGTACATTGTTAGAGCCGCCGATGACCACAATGCTCCTGGGCTCTAAGAGTTGTTTATTAATCATGGATGCAAAGATAATATAATAAATTATAAATTCCAAAGTTTTTTCAGGAAAAATCTCTACCTTTGCATAGTAAAACCATTTAAGTGGGTAAAAAATGAAAAAAAGTATCACTTTATTGATCGCATTGATGATGCCATTGTTTATATTTGGACAATCGTATGCTTCCCTTTGGAAGAAAGTGGCAGAGGCCTCGGAGAAAGACCTGCCAAAGACCGAGTATGAGGTGTTGCAGCGGATCGTGAAGAAGGCTGCAAAGGGTAAGGACTACGGGCAGTTGCTGAAGGCAGAACTGCTGGGAGCCCAGGTGATGGCTGAGATTTCGCCCGACTCGCTGAAGCCGGAAATGGAGCGCATCGTTGCGCGCTATGAGGCTGCTGGCGACGTGGTGTTGAAGACGGTCTATCAGACGGTGCTCTATCAAATCAGTGAGCAGAATCATGGGCTGGGGCTCGACATCAAGGCACCAGAGCTGACACCAGAACTCTGTGAGCAGCTGGCACAGGTGAAGGACAAGACCTATAACCCCTTCGTGGAGAAAGGCATTGATGCAGATGTCTTCGGCAATGATATGCTGAGTGTGATAGCCTATGAACTCGATGGCAGTTTCAAGAATGTCCATGCCTATTATGATAAGGTGGGCAATCGCAGGGCTGCCTGTATCACAGCCTGTCAGGTGTACGAGTATGCCAAAGCAGAAGAGCTCGACTCTGTGATCAAGGTCTATGAGGATCTGCCAGAGGCTGGTGAGCTGGCCATGCTGAGATATCAGAAGATATCCAGCTCTGACAAGGGGGCACGACTGGCTTATATCCATGAGGCGATGGGCAAGTGGGACACCTGGAAACGGATGAAGCATACATTCATCAACGAGGAACAGCGAATGATCAATCCACAGTTCAATGTGGCTTATGAGCAGCAGAGAGTGCTCCCGCAGCAGTCGCAGGAAGTGAAGCTGACGGAGATCAGGAACGTCCGTTCGATCACCATGAAGGTGTATCGCACAACGCTCAACGGCGACTTCAGAGAAACGCCCAACTATCCCAAGGGCTATGAGAAGGTGAAGCCCCATCTGGGAGAGGTGATCAGTGAGCAGACCCGCACCTACACGGGAAAGGCACCTTATGAATTCTTCGACGACACGATGACGCTCGAAGGGCTGCCTGTGGGTGTCTACATGGTGGAGTTCCTGTCAGATCCAGGGACGGGCATTACGCGCAGTCTGCTCTACGTGACAGATGTCTATATCATCGCAGAACCACAGCCAGGCAAAGAGCGTATGCGCTATGTGGTGGTAAGCGCCACGACAGGACAGCCCATCGCAGGTGCCCACCTGCGTATCAGGATGTATCACTCTTATAAGGACTATAAGGATTTCGATGTGACAACCGACGAGCAGGGCGAGTATATCTTCAAGCCCGACGCCAACACCTATAGTCTGGAGGCATGGGCCTATACCGATACAGACAAAGCCGGTGAACCCCTGAATGATAACAGCCGTTACGGTTCGCCTGACAGTAACGGAAGTGGTAAGCGTATCTGCATCTATACTGATCGTGCCATCTACCGTCCAGGGCAGAAGGTCTTTGCCTCAGCGCTCGTCTATCAGGTGACAGACGGTAAGGACCATCAGGTTATCAAGTCGCGCGATGTGCATTTCGTCATGCGCGATGCTAACGGTAAGGAAGTGAAGGAAGCGTATGTGAAGACTGACGACTACGGTGTGGCTGCTACTGAGTTCACGCTGCCTGAATCAGGACTGACGGGACAGTTTGCTATCCTGGTGGATGACCAGCGCCACTATATCCGTGTGGAGGAATACAAGCGCCCAACATTCCACGTTGACTTCCCAGAAGTGAAGCAGGCCTATGCGGCAGGCGACACACTGACGGTGAAAGGCGAGGCCAAGACTTTCGCTGGGGTGCCTGTGCAAGGGGCTAAGGTCAGCTATAAGGTGACGCGCCGTGTTGCCTTCTGGTGGTCGTCTTACAACAGATACTGGGAGGTGGGCACCCTGAATTATCGTTCGGATGGTGTAGAAATCTATCAAGGTGAGGCTACGACAGGTCAGGATGGTAGCTTCGAAGTCACCATGCCCCTCGAGATGCCAGAGACCAGCTATCCGATGTTCTACCACTTCGAGGTATCTGCCGATGTGACTGACGCTGCAGGCGAGACCCATAACGGACGCCTGTCGTTGCCGCTTGGCAATCGTAAGAAGGCACTGAGTGTGGAACTGGCTGATAAGCTCTTGCTCGACGATAAACCCAACGCCATCTTCCATCTGACGAATGCTGCAGGCCAGCAGCTTGACGGCATGGTGCAATATCGCATCGACGACGGTGCCTGGAAGAAGATCAAGACCAGTGCCCCCATTGCCATTGCCGACTTCCAGTTGAAGAGTGGCAAGCATACGTTGGAGGGCATCTGTGAGGGCGATACTGTCAAGAGGTCGTTCGTGCTCTTCTCGCTGGATGATACCGTTCCTGTCACTGAGACAGATGACTGGTTCTATCAATCGGCTCAGGACTTCCCCAATGATGGCGGTCCTGTCACCATCCAGGTGGGCTCCTCAGCAGAGAACGTCCATATTGTCTACAGTATCTTTGCTGGTAATCGGGTGATTCAGCGAGGTTCGACAGATAAGAGCAACGAGCTTCTGAACCAGAAGATCTCTTACGATGAGGCTTATGGCAACGGCCTGTTGCTTACCTATGCCTGGGTGAAGAACGGACACTGTTATACGCATCAAGCCACCATCCGCAGAGCTTTGCCCGATAAGCATCTGAAGCTACAGTGGGAAACCTTCCGTGATCGTCTGAAACCAGGTCAGCAGGAAGAGTGGACCCTCACCGTGCGTGACCCAGAGGGCAAACCAGTAGACGCCCAGATGATGGCTACGCTCTATGATCAGAGTCTCGACATGCTGGCACACCACCAGTGGAGGCTGATACCTAATATCTATCTGCCGTTGCCCAGCAACTATTGGGGCTATCTCGGCAATCACCAGATGAGAGACTACAATTCGCGAAGCTGGTCGGCACTCAAAGTGAAGGACTTGGTGTTCAGCACCTTCGACCACGACGTATATCCATCGCTCTACTATCGCAGTTTCCATCGCTTCGGACGTGGAGGCGTGATGGCTGGCAAGGGCTTGAGTCGCGCTGTCGCTGATGACATGATGGTGATGGAGGAGCCACCGATGATGATGAAGGAGGTGATGATGTCGAATGCAGCTGTTGCCGATGAGGCTGCAGCAGAAAACGACGCGAAGCCGACAGACGAAGGTGAGACTGAGGATGTACAGGTGCGTGAGAACCTGAACGAGACAGCCTTCTTCTATCCCCAGCTGACGACCAACAAAGAGGGTGTGATAGCCCTGAAGTTCACGCTGCCTGAGAGTCTGACGACGTGGCGCTTCATGGGGCTGGCTCATACGCGTGATATGTATTATGGTAGTATTGAGGGTACGACGGTGGCCCAGAAGGAAGTGATGATACAGCCCAACGTGCCGCGATTCCTGCGTGATGGCGATAAGGGTACCATTGCTGCCCGCATCTTTAATACAGCAGAGAAGACCCTCGCTGGTCAGGCTCGTCTGAAACTCATCGACCCAGAGACTGAGGCTGTTGTCTTCGAGCAGTCACAACCAGTTACCTTGAAGGCTGGCGGCACTGCTGCTGTCACCTTCGACTACACCCCAGACGACAGTCACTCGCTCCTGATCTGTCAGATGACTGTCAGTGGCAAGGGCTTCTCAGATGGCGAACAGCATTATCTGCCCATCCTGCCCAGTACAGAGCGTGTCACAGTGACTCTACCGCTCACTCAGCACCAGCCCGGTACTCAGACCGTCGATCTGCAGAAGCTGATTCCTGGCGACGCCAAGAACAGCAAAGTGATCTTCGAATATACCAACCAGCCAGCGTGGTTGATGGTACAGGCATTGCCCACCGTGGGAACACCCTGTGATGATAACGCCATCTCACAGGCGGCTTCGTTCTATGCCAACTCACTGGGCCGCTATATCCTTGCCCAGAACCCACAGGCCAAGACTGCTTTCGAACTTTGGAAACAGGAGGCTGATGCCAACTCGCTGACCAGTGCCCTCGCGAAGAATCAGGAACTGAAGGATCTTGTGCTCAATGAGACGCCTTGGGTGATGGATGCTGAGCGCGAGACAGACCAGAAACAGCGCTTGGGTGATTTCTTCGATGAGAACCTCATGCAGCGTCGCCTGCAGGATGCCATCACGAAGCTCTCACGCCTGCAGCGTTACGATGGTTCTTGGGCGTGGTGGCCAGAGATGCCTGGCTCGTTCTATATGACTGTTGCCGTCAGTGAGATGTTTGTACGCCTTAACGCGATGGCAGGAGTTCAGAGCGAGACCAACAATATGCTCACGAAGGCTTTCGGTTTCATGGGACAAGAGATCGTGGAAGAGGTGAAGGAGATCAAGCAACGGGCTAAGGAAGACGGCATCGAACCCATGTTCCCCAGCTTCAAGGCCCTTGAGTGGCTCTACCTCTGTACCCTCGACGGACGTGAACTTCCAGACGATGTAGAGGATGCCAACAAGTATCTGATGAAATTGCTCAAGAAAGACATCAAGAGCCAGAGCATCTACGAGAAAGCCCTCACGGCTGTAGTCCTCTCGACACCCGATCCTAAGCGTGCCATTGAGTATGCCCAGTCGTTGAAGGAGTGGACCGTCTATCGTGAGGATATGGGACGCTACTACGACACCCCACGTGCAGGCTATAGCTGGTACGACTATAAGATTCCGACACAGACCGTGGCCATTGAGGCCTTGCAGCGCCTGACGCCTGACGACCACCAGACTATCGAGGAGATGCAGCGCTGGGTGCTTCAGCAGAAGCGTACCCAGGCTTGGGATACCCCCATCAACAGTGTCAATGCCGTCTATGCTTTCCTGCAGGGAGCCAACCGTCTGAGACTTGATGCAGACAATGCTGTCGTGAAGGTCGATGGCAAGCCTCTCGAATTGCCTAAGGCCACAGCAGGTCTGGGTTACGTGAAGACTCCGGTATCCGCAGCCAGCAAGGAGATCGCTATCGAGAAGACCTCGGAAGGAACCTCTTGGGGTGCTGTCTATGCACAGTTCACGCAAGCCACCAGTCATATCGCTGATAACAGCAGTGGCATCGTGGTGAAGCGCGAGGTGCTCACTGCCAAGGGCGAGAAGCCTGCTCAGTTGAAGGTGGGCGACCGCATCCGTATCCGTATCACCATCACCGCTGATCGTGACTACGACTTCGTACAGGTGCTCGATAAGCGCGCAGCCTGTCTGGAGCCCGTGCGTCAGCTCAGTGGCTGGCACTACGGCTCATACTGTACACCAAAGGATTACTCGACGAACTACTACTTCGACTGCCTGTCGAAGGGTCAGCACGTCATCGAGAACGAATATTTCATCGACCGCTCAGGAACCTACGAGACAGGCAGCTGTGTCGTAGAGTGTGCCTATGCACCCGAGTTCCGAGGTCTTACCAAATCGCAAACACTTATCATCAAATAATGAAACGACTGATTATAACACCCCTGATGGCCCTGGCGATGCTGCCAGCTTCGGCACAGCGCATCGTGGTCACCAACACCACCATTGATTGTGGACGTGTAGGCTATGAGCAACCCGTCACAGCCACGTATGAACTTCGTAATAAAGGCAAGCGCCGTCTTCTCATCGAGAGTGTGAAGACCGACTGTGGATGTACCAGCGTCGATTTCCCCAAGGAAGTGGCTGCAGGCGATAAGTTTACTGTTAAGATGACCTATGATGCTCGTCAGCTGGGCCATTTCCACAAGATGGCAGCTATCAGGAGCAATGCCTCTGAGCAGCCTCTCTATCTGACGATGAAGGGCGTGGTGCTCGCTGAGGTGCTCGACTACGCAGGCAACTATCCATTGTCGATGGGAACCATGCTGCTCGACAAGAATGAGCTTGAGTTCGACGATGTGAACAAGGGCGATGAGATGATCCAGGAGATCCACGTCTATAACAATGGCACTGACGTGATGCAGCCCACGCTGATGCACCTGCCGCCATACCTCACCTCGCAGGTGGTGCCTGAGACCATCTCGCCAGGACATGGAGCCACCATCACCGTCACCCTTCACTCCGAGAAGTTGCGTGATTACGGACTGACGCAGACCAACGTCTACCTGGGTAAGCACTTGGGCGATAAGGTCAATCCTGATATCGAGGTGCCCGTATCAGCCATCTTGCTGCCCGACCTGACGGCTTTTGCCAATATGAACAAGGATATGGCACCCCAGCTGCAGATCTCTACGACAGAAATCGACTTTACCAACTTCGACAACAAATCGAAGAAGACGGTCGAAGTCGCTTTGCGGAATACAGGAAAGTCAACACTGGTGATCTCTTCGATGCAGATGTTTACCAGAGGTCTGAAGGTGACACTTGGCTCGCGCGAGGTGGAACCAGGGCAGGAGACCATGCTGAAGATCACAGGGTTTGCCGACGATCTGAAGAACGTGCGTACACGCCCCCGTATCCTGATGATTACCAACGATCCCGACCACTCAAAGGTCGTCATCAACATTAAAAAATAATGTTTAATGTATAATGTTTAATATCTCATGGAACATCCCGAGAATAGCTCAGAATATGCAGGACTGCAGGTGAACAGTGGGGTAGAGCAGCCTTCCATCATCAACCCCTATATGAAGCGCAACCGTTTCCGTCGTCGTGAACTCACGACAGCAGAGATGGTAGAGGGTATCCTCAAGGGCGATGTCACCATCCTCTCACAGGCCGTAACCCTCATCGAGAGTGTCAATCCCGACCATCAGGCGAAGGCCCAGGAGGTGATCAATAAGTGCCTGCCACATAGTGGCAATAGTGTGCGTGTGGGCATCAGTGGTGTGCCTGGTGCAGGCAAGAGTACCTCCATCGACGAGTTTGGCATGCACGTGCTCCGTGAAAAGGGAGGTCGTCTGGCTGTGCTCGCCATCGACCCCTCGAGTGAACGAACGAAGGGCTCCATCCTTGGCGATAAGACGCGTATGGAGAAACTCGCCCAGCATCCTGATTCCTTCATTCGTCCTAGTCCGTCGGCAGGCTCCTTAGGCGGTGTGGCACGTAAGACGCGTGAGACCATCATCCTCTGTGAGGCAGCAGGCTTCGACAAGATCTTCGTCGAGACAGTGGGAGTAGGGCAGAGCGAGACAGCCTGTCACTCCATGGTCGATTTCTTCCTGCTCATCCAGGTAGCAGGCACTGGCGACGAGTTGCAGGGCATCAAGCGAGGTATCATGGAGATCAGCGATGGTATCGTCATCAACAAGTGTGATGGCGATAATGTGGATCGTTGCCAGATGGCAGCCACCAACTTCCGCAACGCCCTCCATTTCTTCCCGATGCCTGAGAGCGGGTGGACACCCAAGGTGCTTTGCTATTCAGGCTTCTACGGTACAGGTGTGAAGGAGGTCTGGGATATGATCTACCAGTATGTCGACTTCGTGAAGCAGAATGGCTACTTCGACTATCGTCGCAACGAGCAGTCGAAATACTGGATGTATGAGAGCATCAACGAGCATCTGCGGCTCAACTTCTATAATAATCCTGTCATCAAGTCGCAGCTCTCTGCAGCAGAGCAGACGGTCCTCGCTGGGCAGAAGACGAGCTTCGTGGCCGCCCAAGATCTGCTCGACGAATATTTTAATGCGCTTAAGGCCTAGGCAATCCTAGGCGATCCTAGATAAAAAATAGTTACTATGATACAAATAGAAATCGATGAAGGCAGTGGCTTCTGCTTCGGAGTAACCACCGCCATCAAGAAAGCCGAAGAAGAGCTGGCACAGGGGCGCCCCCTCTATTGCCTTGGCGATATCGTGCATAACGGCATGGAGTGCGATCGTCTGCGCGAGATGGGACTCATCACCATCAACCACGAGGAGATGCGCAAGCTTCACGATGTGAAGGTGCTGCTGCGCGCTCATGGAGAGCCCCCGGAGACTTATGAACTTGCCCGTCGTAATCATATCGAGATTATCGATGCCACTTGTCCTGTGGTGCTCCAGCTCCAGAAGCGTATCAAGACACAGTACGAAATCTCGAGGAGTGAGGAGTGTGGAGTGAGTAGTGAAAAGACGCCTCAGATCGTCATCTTTGGAAAACGCGGTCATGCTGAGGTCCTCGGTCTCGTAGGACAGACCAAGTCAAGTGCTATTATCATCGAGAGTTTCGAGGAAGTGACGAAGCTTGACTTTACGCGCGACATCTATCTCTATTCACAGACCACGAAGTCGCTCGATGAGTTTCATCGCATTATCGACTATATCCAGTCGCACATGGCTCCAAGTGCTACTTTCAAGAGCTTCGACACCATTTGTCGCTCCGTTGCCAATCGCATGCCGAATATCTCGCAGTTTGCCACGAAGCACGATCTCATTCTCTTCGTCTGTGGCCGAAAGAGTTCGAATGGCAAGGTGCTCTACAACGAGTGTCTGCGTGTGAATCCCAACACCCACCTCGTGGAGGATCCCCAGGAGATACAGAAAGAGTGGCTCGAGGGCATCCAGACGGTAGGCATCTGTGGCGCCACCTCCACCCCTCGCTGGCTCATGGAGCAGTGCAGCGAGGCCATCCAGCAGATGCAATAAAACAATCATCCCCCGTCAAGTGGCGGGGGATGATTGTGAACTTTCGTATTTTTAGAACTTATAGTCGAGACCTACGCCGACGACGTGGTTCGTGCGGCTGTAGACATCCTTGCCAGCGTAGGGCGTACCCAGGTATTTCTGCTGGTTATGGGTGTAGTCGCTGTAGAGCGAGCAGAAGTAGCTGAAGTTCAGGCGCATCTTCTCAGTGATGTTCCAGGCACCTCCGAGACCTACGGAGTAGCTGTCGCAGGCGAAAGAAGTATTCTGCTGATACTCGTCAGTGATTCCATAGTCCGTACGCTGACCACCACAACTGATTGTGAACTTCTTACTGATGTCATACTCAATACCCGCAAGGATCTCATGAGTACCATGATCCAGCGTCTTCTGACGGTCGTCAGCCATCTTGGCGTGCTTGTCGTCGAAGAAGTGGTATTCCAGGGCAGCGCGCAACTTTGGCGTGAACTCATAGCCAGCGGCAACAACGAAGAGCGAAGGCATGTCGTAGCGCACGTGCTCATCAGGCATATAGTTCTTGATTTTTTCAGCCATCTGGTCGCCAGCAGCTGCTGCCAACGTTTTCAGTGTGGCCTCATTGCCCATCTGCTCAGCCATGCCCTTGATGTCGATCTGCTGTCCCATCATCGTGACGTTCAGCGCCTTGGTGTCGTTCTTCGTGTTGAGCTTTGCACGGAACTCATAGCGGGCGGCGATGGTGAGCGGTCCCTGATGGTAGTCGATGCTGACGATAGGTGCAAAGCCCCATGCACGCTGGGTGACATCGAGCTGCAAGTCCATCAGCTGCTGACCTCCCAGCTGCTGCTTGGTGGTGGCATTGACGAAGCCACGGTTATAGCCGTCGTAGTAGTTGGCGCGCAGGCCGATGGCAGCAGAGAAATAGTCGTTGATCTTACGGGTGATGTTGATTTGTCCACCGTAGATATACTGCTTACCCTTCACCTCCGAGTTGATGTCATACATCTCAGGGGTGATGATGGGACTCTGGGGATTGGCCATGTGGGCAGTAACCGACTGCTCGAAGATCTTACCCATCGTCATGACGTTGAACATGGGGATACCCTCTTCGTATTTCACGAAACCACCACTGCCTACGATACCTATCATCGCAGAGAAGGCCCAATTGTCCTTCTTATAAGAGGCAAAGAGTGCAGGCACGATGGGTGCCGAAGCCTTGCCGTTGAACTTCTGGTGGATGTCGTAGCCAGCATATCCCAGTTGCGGATTAGCCAGAAAGTGGGGAATCGTCGTCTCGATGTCGCGGTTCTGCCAAGGCTTCTGGAAGTTCAGCGAGAGTTGCCAGCCCTCATGTCCCCAGGCGAGACCAGCGGGATTCGAGTAGGCGGCATCGATTTCAGTAGTGGCACCTCGCGCAAACATGCGGTCGAAGGCGATGTGATAGTTCGTGTTGGTCATAAGGCCACCAGCCTGAACGGCAGTTGAAAAAGCAAATGCGAGTACGGCTGAAAACAATAATTTTCTCATCATTTTAATCGATTCTAATGGTTTGACGGCTGCAAAGGTAGCGATAAAACCTTAAAAAACCGAAAAAATGATGAGAAAATCACGTAAAACGCACAGAAACGTTTACGCTGTGCGCTCGTTGAAGCGATCGAGCAGCCACTGTTTCTGCTCTGCGATGGTCATGTTCGAATTGTCTAGTTCGATGGCATCATCAGCCTTGCGCAGGGGCGACACCTCGCGATGAGAGTCCAGATAGTCACGCTCCTCCACATTCTTCAGGATATCATCGAAGTCGGCAGGCATGCCTTTAGCCTTGAGCTCATCGTAGCGACGCTGTGCGCGCACCTGGGCTGAAGCCGTTACGAAGATTTTCAGTTCTGCGTCAGGGAATACCGTCGTACCAATGTCGCGGCCATCCATCACCACGCCTTTATCTTTACCCATCTGCTGTTGCTGGGCCACCATCGCTGTGCGCACGAAGGGGACGGCAGCGATAGGGCTGACGTGGCTCGACACCTCGAGTGAGCGTATCTCCTGCTCCACGCACTCGCCGTTGAGATAGGTGTCAGGGCGCCCAGTCTCAGGATTGAACTTAAAGGAGATGCGGATATGCTGCATCTCGGCTTCGAGGGCATCGGTACGAACGCTCCCGTCGTCATTAAACAGGCCCTTGCGCAGGGCGTAGAGTGTGACACTGCGGTACATCGCACCCGTGTCGACATAGACGTAGCCCACCTCGCGGGCCAGGTCCTTGGCCATCGTGCTCTTTCCGCACGAGCTGTGGCCATCGATGGCAATCGTTATCTTTTTCATAATGCGTATGATATGTTAATCAGTAATGATGAGGCACTCACGTGATACTTGCCGTAGCCGATGTGGAGTTTGAAGCGCTCCAGCTGCAGTCCGGCTCCCAGTGAGAGACCAGCGCCGTGGGCAGAGGAACCATCCGAGTCGCTGATCTTCATCTCCGATGCCCTGCGGAAGTTATAGCCCGCTGCCAGATAGATGCTCTGGCCTAACAGCAGATCGGCTCCGATGGCGAAATGGCGCCCGATACCGTCATTCCACTCTGTCAGGCGACTCATGGTGACGTGGAATCTCAGCGGAGCAGCTGCCAGACGCTTGCTCACACCTATCTGCAGATCAAGGGGGATGCGCTCAAAATCGTCGTCGTAGGCTTTCACCTGTCCACCCAGGTTACGGGCTACGGCAGAGAGGCTCCACTCATGCTGCTCGTCGTAGAAGTTCAGTCCGAGGTCAACGCCCACGGCCAGCGAGTTATAGCCTGCGATATGCGACGAGATGAACTTTGCCGTGATACCACCGCTGAGCTTGTTGGTGAGGGCGTAGGCAAACGAGCCTCCCACGGCGATGTCACGCGCAGAGAAGTTGCCCAGATCCTCGTTGTTGGCAGAGGTCTGCTTCATCGAGCCGTAGTCCATGTACTGGGCAATCGCTCCCCACGTGCCGCGATCGCCAGTCCCTTTCACAAAGGCGGCACTGGCCGTCTTCGATCCCTGCATGAAGGTCATGAAGTTCAGGTTGATGGTCTTGTCGCTCACGCCGTTGATGAGTGCAGGGTTGTGGAAGATCAGTGTGGCATCGTCGTCAGTGAGTGTGATGTTGTCGCCTCCCACAGCAGCCACATGCGCACTGACAGGCAGTCGCAGGAAGTTATAGGCCGTCTCACTCTCCTGGGCGATAGAAGAGAGAGGTGAAAGGTGAAAAATGAAAAGTATCAGACACAGTCTGAGCAGCCAAAGTCCTGTCCCCCGGCTCAATCCCTTTTTCCCATATCTTATACATTTCATTTCTAAACTCTAAACTTAATCGGTCGCAAAATTACGAAATAATTCTTAATTTCTTCCACTTTTCACCCCTCACTTCTCACTTTTCACTTCTTTTTTGTACCTTTGTGGTCACTTATAAGTAAATAACGTCAAAAAAACGTTTTTATTATAAACGAATGGAAGTCAAGAAGAGTCGAGATGCAGATTTAGAGCAGCGGCGCGTGCAAGGGTTCCTGCTGGGACTGATTGTAGTGCTCGCTGTTTGTTTCGTTGCCTTAGAGTGGAACAGCAGCGACAGCGGCTGGACCTTCTTCGACAATGACGAGGATCTCGAAGCAGAGATGGAACTGTCGCCGCTGAAGCGAGAGCCCGACGAGATACCCATGATGCTGCCACAGGAGCAGCAGGTGGAGAAGAAGCAGAGCGAAGAATTGCATCTGGTGGAGAATGAAGTGGAGCTTCCCCCTGAAGCATTGGAGCCACAGGTGGTTGAGGAGCCCGAGAAACTTGCAGAGGAGGAGAAGCCCGAGGTGGTGGATATGTATGACGAGCCCGTCGATTTCCGTGTGGTCGAGGATCTGCCTCAGTTCCCTGGTGGTGCTGCCGAGTTCATGAAGTGGCTCACGAAGAACCTGAAGTACCCTGCCTCCTCGCAGCGTCAGAACGTGAAGGGCAAGGTGGTGGCGCAGTTTATCGTCAATGTCGATGGCAGCGTCTCCGATCTGGAGTTGGTAGAGCATCTCGATGCCGCCTGCGATCGCGAGGTTCTGCGCGTGCTGCGCATGATGCCTAAGTGGCAGGCTGGTGTGATGAATGCCAAACCCTGTCGCACGAAGGTCTGCATACCCATTGTGTTCAATATGTGAGATTAAACATTAAATTTCAAGATATGTACAAATCAGAAGAATTACTCAAGAAGGTTAACGAGGCGCTCGACTCGCTGGCTTACGATCGTAAGCCTTTTACCCTGTATGAACCAATCAAGTACGTGCTCTCCTTAGGAGGCAAGCGCGTGCGCCCTGTGCTGATGCTGCTCGCCTACAATCTCTATCGCGACGATCCAGAGCGCATCATGATGTCGGCCATCGGTCTCGAGACCTATCACAACTTTACCTTGTTGCACGACGACCTGATGGATAATGCCGATATGCGGCGTGGCCATGCCACCGTCCATAAGAAGTGGGATGCCAATCAGGCCATCCTCTCGGGCGACACCATGCTGCTGCAGGCCTTCGACCGTGTGCTCGACTGCGATAAGGAGAAATTGCATCAGGTGTTCCGTACCTTCCTCGATACCACCATTGAGATTGATGAGGGACAGCAACTCGACGTGGAGTTTGAGACCCGTAACGACGTGCGCGAGGAGGAGTATATTGAGATGATCCGCCTGAAGACGAGCGTGCTGCTGGCCTGTGCCGTGAAGATCGGAGCTATCCTCGCTGGTGCCTCTGAGGAAGATCAGGAGAATATCTACAGGTTTGGTGAGCAGATCGGTCTCGCCTTCCAGTTGCAGGACGACCTGCTTGATGTCTATGGCGACCCCAAGGTGTTTGGTAAGAACATCGGAGGCGACATCACGTCGAACAAGAAGACGTATATGCTCATCAATGCCGTGAATCGTGCCAACGATGCCCAGCGCGCAGAACTCTTCAAGTGGATAGATGCGACGACTTTCGATCGCGAGGAGAAAGTGAAGGCAGTTACCCGTCTCTACGACGAAATCGGCATCCGTCAGCTCTGCGAACAGAAGATGGAGGAGTGCTATGCCAAGGCACTTGCCTGTCTGGCAAAGGTCAGTGTTGCTGAGGATCGCAAGGCCGAGCTGAAGGCCTACGCTGCCGCCCTCATGAACCGTCAGAGCTAATGTTCAATGATTGACACCCATTGCCATTTAGACGGCGAAGAGTTCGCCCAGGATCTCGAGACAGTCATCACCCGTGCCCGTGAGGCAGGGGTGGAGGCTATCGGTGTACCAGGCATCGACCTGAAGTCGTGCCAGACGGTACTGGATCTCTGCCATCGCTATGAGGGCTACTGCTTCCCCATGCTGGGCCTTCACCCCGAAGAAGTAAGGTCAGACTGGCGCGAGGTCCTATCCCATATCCGCCAGCACCTTCCACATTCCACCTTCCACCTTCCACCTTCCACGAGTATCAAAGCCATCGGCGAGGTAGGCCTCGACTTCTATTGGAGCCGTGAGTTCGAGCACGAGCAGCTCGAAGCCTTCGAGGAGCAGGTGCGCTGGGCTGTCGAATTGCAGTTGCCCCTGATGATCCATTGCCGAAAGGCACAGAACGAACTCGTTAATATATTAAAAAGGTATAAGGACGATCTGCCGGGTGGCGTGTTCCACTGTTTTACGGGCAATGAACTCGAGGCGTGCGAGTTGCTCAGCTTCGATCGCTTCGTACTCGGCATCGGTGGCGTGCTCACCTTCAAGAAGTCCAAACTGCCCGCCACGCTGGCAGAGGCCGTGCCCCTGAGTCGTATCGTGCTCGAGACCGATGCCCCCTATATGGCGCCAGTGCCCATGCGTGGCCAGCGCAATGAGCCAGCCTTCGTGGCTCATGTGTGCCGTCACCTGGCAGAGGTCTATGGGGTGAGTGAAGAGGAAGTGTCTCGTCTGACGTCGGAGAATGCTGTTCGGGTCCTAGGCTTAAAATGATAAAGATTATTAATTTTTTACGTCCCATTTTTCACTTTTCACTTAAAAGTATTACCTTTGCATCCGCTTTTATGTTTGGAGAGGTGCTCGAGTGGTTGAAGAGGCACGCCTGGAAAGCGTGTAGCCGGCAAAACTGGCTCGCAGGTTCGAATCCTGTTCTCTCCGCTAGGGTGAACAGGTTCAAAACGCCATAAGGCGAATCCTGTTCTCTCCGCAGACAGGTTCAAAGCGATTTAGGAAAGAGCTTTGGAAATTTGTTTTTCACAAATGTAAAACAAAGTTTATGAAAAGACTGATAATTCTGTTCTCGATGATAGGTTTGCTCAGTGTTATGCAAACCGTTCGCGCACAAGACAAAACTTTGCCAGACTCCGTGTCAGTAGTCGATTCAGTAGCCGATGCCGATTCTATGGCCATCGATATGATGGCGATGGGCGATACTGGGGCAGATATCGACGAGGAGGGCGGTTTCCACAAACAGTTGAAGACCAAGTTTATCGATGGCAACGCAGGCTTCATGTCGCTCGTGGCCCTGGCTCTCGTGCTGGGACTCGCCTTCTGTATCGAGCGCATCATCTACCTGACACTCTCAGAGATCAAGGCCCACAAGCTGATGGAGGATATCGAGGGGCGCCTGAAGGCCGACGATGTGGAGGGCGCCAAGACGCTCTGTCGCAACACCCGAGGCCCAGTGGCCAGTGTGTGCTATCAGGGACTGCTCCATATCCACCAGCCCATGGACGCCATCGAGCGCAGCATCGCCAACTACGGTGGTCTGCAGGCAGCCAACCTTGAGAAGGGCTGCTCGTGGATCAAGCTCTTCATTGCCATGGCTCCCTCGCTCGGATTCCTGGGCACTGTCATCGGTATGGTGATGGCTTTTGACCAGATACAGCAGGCAGGCGACATCGGACCTACGATTGTGGCGCAGGGCATGAAGGTGGCTCTGATCACCACCATCTTCGGTATCGTCGTGGCCCTCATCCTGCAGCTCTTCTACAGTTATATCCTTTCAAAGATCGAGCGCCTGACGTCGCAGATGGAAGAGTCGGCCATCACCCTGCTCGACATGATCACAGCTTATAAGTTAAACCATAAGCTGTAAACCGTAAACTGTAAACTGTAAACAGTAAACAAAAAATATGAATACTATCGTAACGCCCTTTTTTGCCGACTTGATGCTCTGGCTGATGTACATCATGCTGGGAGCAGCCCTTCTGGTGTCGGCCTATAGTGTGTGGCATGGGCTGCGCAACCGTCGTAAGGGCGACGATATCATCAATGGTGTCCCCGCAGGGCGCATCGGCTGGTGCGTGGCTGTGGGCTTCGTGCTCCTCCTGCTCGTCACCTTCCTTCTGGGCTCGTCCGATCCCGTTGTCACCAATGGTGAGCGGTTTGCCGACGTCTTCTGGCTCAAGGCCACCGATATGTTTATCTATACCTCAATCCTTCTGATTATCGGATGTTTCGTAAGCGCGATCATAGGCAGATTCCGGAGCTGAACACGACGTCGACAGCCGACATCTCGTTCATGTTGCTCATCTTCTTCCTCGTCACCTCGTCGATGGATACGGAGAAGGGACTCCTGCGCCAGATGGCACCCCCGCCCCTGGAGCAAGAGCAGCCGATGGATATCCAGAAGGATCTTGTGATGCGTGTCACCATCGATGCCGACAATCAGATCCATTGCGACGACGCCATCGTTACCCCCCAGCAACTTTCCGAGCGGGTGGTGTCGCTGGCTTCCGTCAATCGCGAGCAGCACGTCATCTCCATCGAGGCCGATCCTGCCTCCACTTACGAGACCTATTTCCGTATGCAGGATGCCATCGTGGGTGCCTATCACGCCCTGCGCCAGCAGTACGCCCTCAAGCACTACGGTCACGACTATGCCCATTGCAACAGCGAGGAGCGCGCAGCCGTCAACGAGTATTACCCCCAGCGCATCAGTGAGTCACTTGTCGAGGAAGGAGGTCGCCCATGAAACCCATGAAGAGCATGTTCCGCTCCACGGCTCGCGATAAAGGCGTGCCCTCACTCAACATGGCGTCGATGCCCGACCTCATCTTCACCGTGCTCTTCTTCTTCATGATTGTCACCCACATGCGCTCCGACGAGGTGAAAGTGCGCCTGCAGGTGCCCCAGGCTAAGGAAGTGCAGAAGTTGGCCAATCGCCCCTCCGTCGTCAATGTCTACGTAGGCCAGCTCGACGGCAAGTGGCAGGTACAGGTCAATGGCTCCATCGTGCGACCAGAGGATCTCAGTGCCCGCATCAGCCAGATCCGCCAGTCGATGGCTCCCGAGAATGCCGAGCACCTTACCGTCAGTTTCCGCGCCGATCGCAAGGCCCCCATGCGCATCATCAGTCAGGTGAAGCGCGCCCTCCAGCGCTCATACGCCCTCCGCATCAACTACTCAGCCACAGAGCTCAAGGAATAAACTGCATTTCCCCCCGATATGACAACCGCCGCGTGGATCACCCTGGCTACAGCCCTGCTGACGCTCTTTCTGCTCGTCAAGACCCGCATCAAAATGGATGCCGTGTTTATCATGTGCATGGCCATTCTCCTGTTTACGGGCGTGCTCAGCGAAGAGCAGACATTCCGTGGCTTCGTCTCTCGCGGTGCCCTCGTCATCGTGTTTCTGGGCCACATCACCAATGTCATGGTGCGCGGCCAGTACTCCCGCAGCGAGCTCTGGCACTACGGCTGGCCCTTTGCCCTCATCATGTTTGTCGTCATCGTCCTCTCCGTCACCTTGTTCTATCCCTTCCACTGAGTGAGCGAGGACTCATTGTCCTCTTGACAATGAGGCGATGTTTTATACGCCTGCGGCCTTATGTCCGATACAATGAACCTACCCTGATACCCAAAGACGAGGATCTCCTGCGCGATAACGGGTCATACCCCTCGGGGCATTCTATACGAGGCTGGGCAATGAAGAGTTCCTGGCCGACATCGCTGCTGCCCGTGCCGAATATGCGAAATTGGCAGCGGGGGGCACAAGGATAAATACTCCGAAGTCTGTTAACACAACCCGTTCCGCTGCCATCTACAACATGGCTGGCGAGCAGTTGAACGATAATCCGAACACGGGCGTCTACATCCAGAACGGCAAGAAATACATCAAGAAAGCCAAATAAAGGGCAAAGGAAAAATCAAAAGATCAAGGGGACACAACCTGTCCCTCTGATTCCTATGCGATCTTGTACAAAAGGAGTTTTTTTATGCTCCAAAATTTGGCGAATAATAGAAATTTTGCTATCTTTGCACCGCATTTGGCTCAATAATGTTTAGGATATGAAAAAGATTATCATGATGGTAGAGAGGTCAAAGGATTACTTTGACGCATACTCTGAGAATTGTGATGGAATATACGCTGCAGGAGGTAGTATCGATGAAGTTAAGGCTGATGCAGAGAAAGCCATAGAATTGATTAAGAAGACGCTTCCTGAGTGTCAATGGCCGAATGAAATAAGAGGTGATTTTGAGATAGAATGGAAGTTTGGCCAGTTTTCTGGAGTATTATTCAAGTTTCATGTCTTTGGCAGGAATGGAGAAAATGACTGGTATCAACCCAAAACAATTGTCCAACTACCTGAATCATCGTGCTGTGCCAAGAAAGAAGCAGACTGAAAGGATTCGAGAGGGAATCCACAAATTTGCCCACGAATTATTGAGCATTACATTATAGTTCAAGAGCGGCCTTCTTCCAGCTCGCTCAGTTTCTTCAGGATATGGGTAGTGGGTGGAACTTGCCTGGTATCGTGCAACTTGGGGCCTGGCCCCAGAGGCAAGTTTCTAGTATTAATAGTAGAACTTCCTAGAATTAATAGGAAAAAGTTCTGGAATTAAATCCCGTAAGCGCTCCCTGCGACAATGCAAAAGTACGACATTCTCTCATCTTTGGGGAACAGATAAAAGAGTCTGTCACCTTAATCTTATGTCTTATTAGGCAAGCACTTGTCAAGGCAGTTGCTTACTCTAGCCATACTCAAGAGGCTGCTTAGAGTATGCCTAGAGTATGGCTAGAGTATGCTTAGAGTATGGCTAGAGCGAGTAATCCCTTAAATTTTATCTGATCTTTTTGTGTACACATCGTTCCCCAATGTATAATGTTAAAGTAGCATAAAACGAGCCAATTCCTTTTTAGTTTGGGATAATTCTTCGTATAGTATATTATACAAGTGATTTAAAATTGAAAGTATGAAAAGTAAATTGGCAATTGTTGGGACAAGGAATCCGAAACTGAGTTACAAAGAATGGGAGGGCTTACTTCTCCAGATAGTTTCTTTAGGTGATCTTTCGCTTATTGTCTCTGGTGGTGCTACAGGTATTGATACTTATGTAAATCTTTTTGCCAGTCGTCATCACATACCTCTTATGGAGTTTATTCCAGATTATGCAAAGTATGGGAAGTTGGCTCCCCTACTTCGCAATAGACAAATCGTCAAAGAGGCAACTATGGTGATTGCATTTCCATCTTCTGAATCTCGTGGTACTTTTCATTCTATCTCAGAGGCTCTGAAAATGCATAAGCCGCTTGTCATCAAACAAATTTGATTTTCACAATATGAGCAGAAGCGTATTAAAAAGTAAATTCCTAAAAGCCGGATGGGAATATAAAATGTCGAGAAACCCAAATCGTTTGGATGAGATGCCGAAGAACAGTCCTTCAAAGTACATATCGTGTAGGTGCTCAAGCATAAAAGTTGATTGGGTACAAGGACATTGCACCACTTGCGGAAATCATCCAGACAAACATGGACGTACAAGAATAAGTGGAATCGTAAGGCAGAAAGTTAAAGAAGAAATAAGAAACGAAATAAGGAGGGAAATTGGATGAAGTCACAAGAAAGACAGAAGAAACAATAAAAACAAGATGATTAGCCAATTTATGCTAAATATGTTATGTCAATCACTATAGTATGAGGGCATTTTACTATATTTGCAACAAATAATGGAAGTATGATGGAGAAGGAACTCTATAAGACCTATTACTTTGACCCTGCCGACTATGACAATAGAGGCAGGAGAAAAAGCGATGGCATGACTTTTCGAGAAGTCATCAAAGGGTTCGAATATGACTTTCATGAAACTTACAGTACCGAATATGCACTGAATCTCTATGCTAGCGCACAGACAATGGCATTATTGGCAAAATCAAATGATGCTGCACCTTTCTTGATATACGGAATGGATCTGACTCAGGGTAAATCTTTTGATGCGGTAGAAGACCCTTTCGTTAATCACGAGATAGAGAAGCATAGTTCATACATTTATGTCTATGGCATTGATTCTGCCTTTATGACTGAATTTGATGAATACGGTTATCCTATTTTTGATGAAGATAGTGATATCTTTCCTCTGACGTTGCTAGTTGACAACACCATGCGTGACAATGAAGTCCGTCTGGCTGTTCCAACAAAGGATGATGGTGATGAGACAGAAGATGTAATAATAGATGTACCCAAATTTGAATATGCTTGATGGAAACCAAGGATGAAGAAAGAAAGTGGCATCTAGTTCGCAATGATAATGGCGAGTGGATAAGTGACGAGAACGCCGTATTCCTCACTAAGGAAGAAGCAAGGCATCTTCAAATCAAAGCCAGGCTTTCAGGTAAGAGAATATCCATTCAGCATGGCTATGATGGAGAATTGTGGGGCTATGTAAATGAAGTGCAAAATTTAAAATGAACAATTATATGGAAAAGCTGTATAAAAGAGGTATTCATGATGAAAATTTATTGAATAGCTTAAAAAATGAAGAAGACAAGGAAGGTGTCTTGTATCCTTTAATTGAGTTGGTAAGAAAGAGTAAAGATCTTGTTCTTCAAATTCGGGATAATTACTTCAATATTTATTATCGTGGTGGGAATGTTGCAGAAGTAGAATCTCTGAATCGTGTGAAGTTCGATAAGAATTATTTTAGGAAGTGTGAAAACAAAACCGATGAGGATTGGAATGCTATAAAGTCAAATAGCGATACAGCGAAGGAGTTGTTTAAAGCAGGTAAATTTGCTGAGTATGTTGACTTTGTAACAGAAAACATGGAATTCTATTGGGATAATGTGTTAAAAGGAAGAGGAGTTGAAGAGAAAAAAACGCAGCATGCTATCTGCCTAAGTAATACAGATAAAGATGAATATACAATTTTGGATTTGGAGTATCAGGTAAGTACACGATCCAAATTTCATTATAACGAAAACGGCATAAGAAGTAAGGATGACTTTACACCAACTCCCAGATTTGATATTATTGCCATCAGAAATTGTGACCATAAGCTATGCGTCATTGAGTTGAAGAAAGGAGTAAAAGCATTAAGTGATCCTTCTGGAGTGCAAGAACATGCAGAATCTTTTGCAAACACAATTGGTTATAATAAAGAAACAAAGCAGACATTTGTTGATGAAATGAACAATGTTCTTAAGCAGAAGAGAGATGATTTATATCTTTTAGACAAAAGGATCACTATTGACACGTCTCTTGAACCTGAATTTATGTATGCTTATCAATTTGACTCAACGGATAAGTCTCACCCAACATTTGAAAGTCAAAAGAAAGTGTTTAAACATTACCAAGATAAGAAGTATATTGATGGTGTAAATTATGCCTATAACAAGAGAATCTTATGGCTTAATGAAGGTGATTATACTCTAAAAGGGAAGGGTGAATTATGAACATAATTATCCATCGCGGCACTCACCAAATAGGTGGTTGTGTCACTGAATACGAATACAATGGTTGGCATTTGTTCGTCGATTATGGCGAAGAGCTGCCTGGTAGCCCTAAGTCTGGAGATTTACAGGTTGAGGGACTGACGCATGGTGATCTGTCTAAGAGTGCATTGCTGATTACGCATTATCATGGTGACCATATAGGAAGTATTACAAAACTACCGAAAGACTTGCCGATATATATGGGCAAGGCTGGACGAGACATTCAGATGGAATTATCTGATCACCTCAAATTGGTCGATGGTGTTCATCAAGAAATGTTGGATCGTCTGCAGACTGTTAAGACCTTTGAACCTGGCAAACAGTTCGAATGGGGAGATTTTAAAATCATGCCTGTGACTGTAGATCATTCTGCCTTTGATGCTTATGCCTTCAAAATCGAGGCAGATGGCGTAAACGCCTTCCATACTGGCGACTTCCGTACACATGGTTTCCGTAGCAGCAAACTGCCTGATGTGATAAAGAAATTTGTTGGCGAAGTGGATTATGTAGTTTGCGAAGCCACAAATGTTGCTCGTCCCAATGCTGCAAGCCAACCTGAGCATGATTTGCAGAAAGAGTATCAGGACCTATTCACCAAGAACAATGGCAATATCGTATACGTATCGTCAACAAACATAGACCGGCTGTTTGGGTTGTATCATGCAGCGAGGAATGCTGGTAGAGTATTCATTATAGATAAATACCAAAAGCGAATGATGGATATTGCTACTCAGCGAGATTCCATGTGGGGGAAATCAAGACTTTATAAGTTTAAAGACAATTACGAACCATTTGTTCTATCCATCGTAAATGGCGAATTCTGGATGAACGATAAATTTAAAGCCCTTCTTAATGACAAGGGCTATGTGTTGATAGCCCGCTCTAATCCCCGTTTCGACAACTTCATTGCCGAAATTCCAGGCGACAAGCAGATGTACCTTTCAATGTGGGACGGCTATGTCGATAAGTCCAAAGCTGCATATAACGAAAAACTGGCGAAGTCTCTTGGTGACAGATTCCTCTATAAGCACACCAGTGGTCATTGTGATATGAACAGTTTACGTGATGTTTTCCGCCAGCTCCATCCTAAAGCGCTCATCCCCATCCATACAGATGCTCCGGAAAAGTTAGCAGAGCTGTTTAGCGACGAATGGCCTGTAATTCTATTAGATGATGGTGATGGTATCGCACCTATATCTGAGAGTATAGCTGATGCTTATTATGCAATGGTGATGTGTGGAAAACAAATCAGAAGGTGTGTTGGGTATATGGGAAGTAAAGAGGATGCTTTGTCCATTCTTTCTCACACCGTTTTTCATCCAGACAAACAGACAAAATATGAGATTCGGGAAGAAGAGGATTGTAAGTCTACGAGTAGAGTTTCTGGCCTCTTATCTGAACTCCATAAGAACTAATGATGAAAATTCTGCACCTCTCCGATACTCATGGTCTGCATCATCAGATTCACGATTTACCTGAAGCTGATGTCATCATTCATAGTGGTGACATCAGCAATAATGGCACTGAGGAAGAGGTTCTTGACTTCCTGAATTGGTATATAGAGCTATCTTATCAGCATAAGATCTTTATTACAGGGAACCACGATCTTTGTCTATGGGATGCTAAGGGAATTGAGGATTTGCCTGAGAATGTTCACTTCCTTCAGGATTGTGGCGTAGAGATTGAGGGTGTTAAGTTCTTCGGTATAGCATACAATCACTCTGAAGAGTTAATCCCATTAGGAACAGATATAGTTGTTACACATGAGCCACCTGTGATGATACTTGATCAATCGATTGGTATTCATTGGGGTAATGCTCCATTACGGAACAGGGTAATTGATGTAAAACCACGATACCATCTTTTTGGACATGCTCATCAGGACTATGGTATCTCAAAACAGGACGGCATTGTCTTTTCAAATGCCGCCCTGCTCGATGACATGAATAGATTGGTCAGAAAGCCTCGTCTGTTTATGCTATGAATGTTTGTATTCGCAATATTCTATCACTTTCTATTTTGTGAACTTGATTTCTCCATGTTCCCCATAAACATAAGTGGTTCCGCCTTGTTTCACCGTAACAGTATTTGACGTATAGCCGACAAGATTTCCTGTTTTGTTGAACATAAAACTGCCAGTCTCACTGTACACATAAACATTTGTTCCATGTTGTTTTGCCATTCCTATCATACTTCTCTACACTAAGTCCGTGTCGTGCGCAACTTCTAAGTTTAATATTTAAAAGTGGTCGTATAACCTAATACGAAAAACTTTTGTTATGCTTGCATTGTTATCGCGCACGGAAGGTGCCTTTAAGAATCTTTAAGATAAAATGGGAAAAAGTGACTCTACACTTGTATTTACAACTTTGGGCAACCTTAAAGCAGACACATTATGGGATTTTTCATGATGTAGACTCACCAAGTATTCTGAGTGAGCGAGGACTCATTGAGAACTGTCCCGTCTGAGTCCATTCAAAAAAGCGATTGATTATGATGATATCTCGTAGAATTTCTCTATCTTTGCACCTAAAATGATATGATTCGAAGATTTCGATTAACTACGAATATGTGACATGAAACAAAAATATATCCAAGAATGCACTAACTGCGGTAATGTCGTAGTTGGCAGAGAGAAGCGAGGGTTTATCAGAGATGCTTTGCATGGTGGACCTGGGACTGCTGTGGAGTTTATTCCTGTTGGGGGGAAACTGATATGGAAGGCTTCGAAGGAAATCGTCTTGCGCCTCTTGCGAACTGATATGGAGAAGTGGGGTGATGAATTGGAGAAGTGGATATACAAGGATATTCAGGTTGAGTACGAATGCCCCAAGTGCGGTAAGACATGGACTGAGACGCATCCGTTGAGTGAATCGGATTATAAAAAGATGATAGCCGACTACGTTTCAAAGGTGAAAGATTTAGCTACGCTGAACAAGTCTGAAAACAAGAAGCTGAATATTGGCAAACGTATGATGGTTATGAACCATCAGGAATCAATCGGAATGACTATGAATCTACAAATACCTTACAATGAGCTAGAGGCATTCTTGATGAAGAAGTACAACCAGGAGGTTAAGCTTGGGTTTGTCGATGAGAAAACTATTAGTGTCACAAAGAAGGTAGTGATCAAGGATGCGACCATCAATATCTCTGTCAATCAGGTAGCAGGAAATGACATCTCCCTGTCATATCAGGCGGGCTTTGGCATCGAGTGGATTATCAAGGGTGTGCTGATGTGGTTTAAGGAATCTATCAAGGACTTTGTAGAGGAATTGGAGGACAACAAACTGCTGATTCACTTAGACAAGATTGATCAAATAGACGCCATGATGGATAGAATAGAGATCTTAGATATCACTTTCGACAAAGTGAATGCAAACGTGGCATTTAAAGTGTGATTAACCCCTCGTTAACTCTATCTTTGCAGTAAAATCAGCTATGGAATTCTGGTGAGGAAATCAGAATACTTAAGAATTGGAATACCTGCATGAGAGCCAAGATCGGTGAGATCCTTATCGCCACTAACAATAAAATCCACAGGTACGCTCTCTGCCATAGAGAGAAGGTATAGGTCTTTGGGGTCTCTGATATTTGATTCTGCTTCGACTGTAATATCTGTAAAAAGGCAGACATCATATATCATCTCAAAGAAATAATATCGAGTCTCAGAAGATATGAGTTTGTCGAACTTCTCGCGGGCTATCACCTTTCTGATTTCATCCAACTGCTGCTCAGAAATATACACCTCTATATCATGATGGCACAACACATCTGCAAGCGACGAAAGCCGCTTGCCAATCATGAACGAAATCCACAAGTTGGAGTCGAACAACACTTTCATAACCCCTGTCGCACAGCATTGATTTCTGCCTGAATCTCCTCATCTGTCATCTTGGGAGTCTTCGAACATGAATTGACGAATCGCTCAACTGACGTACGGCGCTTGCGCATCGTCCAGCCCATACGAGAGGCTAAAGTCTCTAAGAATGCTGCATCTTGAGCGGGAACAGACAATACTAGATCTTCCATTTCCTTATTCTATAAATTACTTTTTGGGTGCAAATATACAAATATTATTTTGAATGTGTATCATAAATAACGATTATTTGCATGTCGGACACAAATTGTCCGGCCTGTGCTGTATATTTGCAGCCAAAACTTATATATACGTGAAGATTATGGTAAAAAATTGGATTGTTTTAAAGGATGAGGCTTCTGAGGTAAATGAAAGGTTTCTGGGGCTTGTCATTTTTTCTTCTGATGAGTTAAAAGATTGGCAGAATGTGACGTTAAGACGCATAGAAAAAGCCATGTACAACAATAAAACCATCAGAGAACTGATTTCAAAAAGTAATGTCCTGATTCTGGATGGATTGTTTTACAAAAAGTCAGGAGTGGTAAAAGAACAATTGGGTGATTTGATGGATCGTATCTCGGAAATATGCGAGAATATCGAATATGGAAGATACCGAATCCAATATGACTCCCACAAGGGCTGCGACCGTTTGATTCTTGGTTTTTATCGTATTGATGCATGTGAGATGGAGGATGATACGTCTTTAAGACTGAATTATTCAAACGGAAACACGACCGTCGCAAAGGCGCCAAGTAATACCTATATATACAGCAACTCACGAAATAACGCAAAAAAGAGTTTTAAGCTACTTCGTGTATATAATTCCTAAAGAGGTTGGCCTTGCATTGCTCCGTAGAGTCGATATCAATGCTTTGCAGTGGTGAAACGGCTATCAAATTGTTGGAATAGCGTGTGAGGTAATTGATGTCTTCAATAGTGTTAATTTTACCGCTGGTAGGCATAGAACTAACTACCTGCGACAGAAACTCGTATTCCTTTGGCGGGAACAGGCCCCGTACAGCTTCAAGTTTCTGCTGCGAATAACGAACGTCTATCTTATCGCCATCAACAAAGATCAGGCCGACGCTTACACGCTCGGCGATCTCTGGTCGTATAACCGCATAAATAATACTGTATTTCATATTAATCGATATTTTCGCTTAGACATTCTACAAAATTATTCCACACGCCAGCAGTCCACTGTTCGTCATGCAATTGGAATAGCTTTGGCGCCAATAAATTCACAGGCTAACTTGTAAGCAACAGACGACGAACGCATATACTTGCAGACGTAGATGTTTACGTCTGAACACATTACCAGCACGGGTTCTTCTCCGGTGCGGAATTGCTGCTCTATTCGTTTTGCACTGTATAGCGTTTGAATAGCCATATCTGGGTGCAAAATTACGAAAAGATTTCGATAATAACAAGGAAAATACTATTTTTTAACTGCGGGGGCCACTTTGGTGCCGGATCTGGGAGGGCGCCAAATTCGAGGAATGAGGCACTCGGACGAAGGACGCTTGCTACCAAAGACAATCGCAGAAAGATAGATATGGTTAAATACTAACATAAATCCCCGCTCAGGAATGGGCGGGGATGATGATGTATGATGAAGACTGTTAGCTTACTGCTTCAGCAGGTTGAGGGGCTGCTGGGGAGCGAGGGCGTTGCTGGTCTTCTCGGTGTACTCAGGGAGTTTGAGCGATGCCGTGGCTTTGATGTCGCGGCTGTTGGCTCCGATGCGGAAGGTGTAGGTGCCTGCCTCGGTGAGCCACTGGCTGCCAGCCTCGTCGAACGATGCGAGGTCGCGCAGCAATAGGTTCATCGTGACGGTCTGACTCTCGCCGGGCTTCAGCTCGCGCGTCTTGGCAAAGGCTTTGAGCTCCTGACAGGGCTTTTCGAGCTTGCCTTTGGGAGCCTGTACGTAGACCTGCACGACTTCTTTGCCAGCGACGCTACCAGTGTTCTTGACGGTCACGGAGATGTCGACCAGATTGCCGCGGCTCTTCACGACGGGCTTGGTGATCTCGAAGGTGGTGTAGCTCAGACCGAAGCCGAAGGGATAGGCTACCTCTTTCTTAAAGGTGTCGAAGTAACGATAGCCGACGTAGATGTCTTCCTCGTGGTTGGTATAGGCGTGGCCAGGGATGGGCGTCTTGTTGCCTACCATCATCTCGAAGGTGTACTGATCGAGGTTGCCAGGGAAGTTCTTCGTCGACTCGTGGTCGGTAGCGGCGATGGGCCATGTCATCGTGAGCTTGCCTGAAGGATTGACCTTGCCCGTGAGCAGGTCGGCGATGGAGTTACCTCCCTCCATACCGGGCTGCCAGGCGCAGAGGATGGCATCGGGATAGTTGCTCCATGAGGCGGTCTCGATGACGCTACCAGAGTTGATGATGACGATGACGGGCTTGCCGGCTGCGTGGAAGGCGTTGCAGACATCGGTGATAAGCGCACGCTCCTCGGGGATGAGGTTGAACTCGGTGGCGATATCACGGTCGATGCCCTCACCAGCCTGACGGCCGATGGTGATGATGGCGGCATCGGCTTCCTTCACTTCCTTCTGGATGGCGATGGGGGCGAGGCCGATCTCGGGGTACTTCTGCTGGCCCATAGCCTCAATCTGGAACCACTTGGCGGGATGACGCTCGGCCTGGAATTTCACACGGGCATACTCGATGTACTTGCGGTAGATATCGGTCAGCGTTGCCGACGAGCTGATGCCTGCATTCTTCAGGCCTTCGAGCATATCGACGACGTAAGGGGGATGTACGCAGCCTGAGCCTGTGCCGCCCGAGAGGAAGTCGTAAGAGTTCTCTCCGAAGAGGGCGACGGTCTTGATGGCACCATTCTTCCAAGGCAGTGCTCCGTTGTTCTTCAGCAGCACGATGCCCTCGGCAGCACTCTGACGGGTGATGGCGGCATGGGCCTTGAAGTCGGGGGCGTTAGAGGCGGGATACTTCAGGAAGCTCGGGGTCTTGACGATGTACTCGAGCATGCGGCGCACGTTGCGGTCGACATCCTTGATATCGAGCTTGCCTTCCTTCACGCCCTTGATGATCTCTTCGACCTGAGCGGGCTGTCCCGGCTCCATGAGGTCGTTGCCTGCATGTACCTCACTGATGGTGGGCAGGCCTTCGCGGATGCCGATCCAGTCGGTCATCACGATGCCCTTGTATCCCCAGTCGTCGCGCAGGATTTTCGTGAGCAGGTCGTGATTGCCCATGGAGTACTGGCCGTTCACCTGGTTGTAGGATGCCATGACGGTCCAGGGATCGCTCTCGCGGACGGCGATCTCAAAGCCTCGGAGATAGAGCTCGCGGGCGGCACGCTGGGAGAGACGCTCATCGACAGCCGTGCGGTCGGTCTCCTGAGAGTTGACAGCGAAGTGCTTGGCAGATACGCCTGCGCCCTGACTCTGCACGCCTTGGATATAGGCGGCTGCAATCTTACCCGTGAGCAGCGGATCCTCAGAGTAATACTCGAAGTTGCGGCCACAGAGGGGATTGCGGTGCAGGTTCATACCGGGGCCGAGGATGACGTCGCAGCGATACTCCTTGGTCTCGTTGCCGATGGCTTCGCCCACCTTGCTGACGAGCTCGGTGTTCCATGTAGAGGCGAGGCACGAGCCAATGGGGAAGGCTGTGGCGTAATAGGTCTTGTCGGTACCCTCACGTGTAGGGTTGATACGGACGCCTGCAGGGCCGTCGGTGAGGACGGTGGCAGGGATGCCGAGACGAGGGATGGCGGGGGAGGTTCCTGCGGCTCCTGCCACAAGATCGGCCTCACCGCCCACAACGGCTTGATCACCGAAGAAGTTGTTGGCACCTCCTACGAGGAGCTTTGCCTTCTCCTCAAGGGTCATAGCCTTGAGCACCTCGTCGATATTGTCGGCGCGGAGCTGTGGTTGGGCATTTGTTGTCATAGCGAATGATGCTGTTGCTAATAAACTAATCAGTAATTTTTTCATATCGTTTTTATGTTTTAGGGGTTTCTAGTTTAAGTCCTGGACTTAGGGGAAGATCTTGAATTCGTAGCCTTGGTCCTTGAGCCATTGGAGGCTCTGGGGGAGGGCGGTGCGCAGCTTGTCGATCGACTTCAGCGAGTCGTGGAAGGTTATGATGGAGCCATTGCGCGCGTACCTCTTTACATTATTAAAGACGTCGTCGGCTGTCAGCCACTTGGAATAGTCGCGCGTGACGAGGTCCCACATCACGATCTTGTACTTACGGCTGAGCCAGGCGTACTGGGCCATGCGCATCCAGCCGTGGGGCGGGCGCACGTAGTGGCTGTGGATATAGGCGTTGGCCTTCTCGACGTTGTAGCTGTACTCGTGGATGGAGTGGGAGAGGCCCTGGATGTGGTTGTGGGTGTGATTGCCCACCTGATGGCCCTCGGCACGGATGCGATCGTAGAGCTCGGGGTGCTTCCGCACATTGTCGCCCACCATGAAGAAGGTGGCCTTGGCGCCATACTCCTTCAGGGTGTCGAGAATAAAGGGTGTAGCTTCCGGTATGGGGCCGTCGTCGAAGGTCAGGTAGACTGCCTTTTCGTGACGGTCCATTCTCCAGTAGGCCTTGGGGTAAAGCCAGCGGAGATAAATAGCCGGTTGCTCTATAATCACTATTAACTATTCACTATTCACTATTAACTATTAACTATTCACTACTCACTATTCACTACTCAAAGCTTCCGCCTTTGGCTTGGAATACTTTCATGACGCCATCGAGCTGCTGCTCCATCTTGTCGGCCATTTTCTCGTCGACGGTATCCTCAAGGTCGAGAATCTGCTGCATGATGTAGGTATGGAGCATCACGTCGTGCTGGGCATTGGTGAAGCGCGCGCCATCGAGCGAGCAGTAGAACTGGAGGTACTGGAGCGACTTGTTCCAGAGTCCGGCAATGAGTTGCTGGGCTTTCTTGAGGTCGCCCGTGAGTATGTAGCCGCGAGCCAGATCGAGCGATCCGCCCTGATAGTCGTGAGGCACGTTATAGGCAGGGATTTCCTTCTCGGCCTTGGCGAGCACCTGTGCAGCCTTGTCTTTCTTGCCCTCCTGGAGGAGGTTGAGCACGAGCATCGAGAGCAGGCGGCGGTGGGTGTAGCACATGCGGAGCACGGTCTCGTCGAGGTAGATGCCCTCGACATCGATGCCACCGAACTTGAACTTGTTCATCACGTTGTTGAAGGTCTTCTCGGTGTCGAAGTTACGAGCACCGGCCTTGTTGGTGGTGAACGGCGTGATGCGGTTGGCGAGTCCTTCCTGCACGAAGTTGTCGCCCAGATTCATATAGTTCTCCGAGCCTACGGTGAGAGCCACGTAGATGGGGCGCTCCCAGTTGGCATTGGCAATAATCTCGAGCATCATGAGGTCGCCCTTGTAGAGCGCGCCCTTGCCCTTGAGCGAGATGACCATCTTGTCGGGGATGGAGTCGCTGGCCATCATCATACCACTGCGGCGCACGGCCTCCTTGTCGATGGTGACATAGACCGTATCGGTGGGGATGACGTGGAAGTCCTTCGTGGTGGAGCGTACCCAGTGGTTGAGGATATTCTTCAGTTCGAAGGGATCGTCGCCAAACTGCTTGCGAGCCTCCTCGGGGTGTGTCTGATAGAGTTTCTTCACCTCTTCCTTGAGCGAAGGATCGACCTGTACGTACTCATTAGTACCAGCACAATACTCCAAGCGGCTCCAAGTGATGGGTACGGAAGGCGAGTCGTAGGCAGGACGGCGCATCTGGTCGATGTACCAGTCGGTCTGCAGGTAAGAGAGGTTGCAGACGCGGGCGTCTGTGCGCACACCCTCGGTATCCTGGTTGTACCAGAGTGGGAAGGTGTCGTTATCGCCATTGGTGAAGATGATGGGGTTACCCTTCTCCTGGAGCGTCATCAGGTAGTTCTGTCCGAAGTCGCGACAGGTATAGCGGCCTGAGCGGTCGTGATCGTCCCAAGTCTGCGAAGCCATCTGGACAGGTACGAACAGACAGGCGATTCCTACCACTGCGGCTATCGCCAGATTCTCCTTCTTGAGCTTGCGGTTCAGCCAGTCGATGATGGCAGCTACGCCCATGCCGCACCAGATGGCGAAAGCATAGAACGAGCCTGCGTAGGCATAGTCGCGCTCACGGGGCTGCATCGGCGTCTGGTTCAGATAGACCACGATGGCGAGACCCGTCATGAAGAAGAGGAAGAAGACTACCCAGAACTGGCGGATGCCGATGGGATCGTCGATAGTCTTGTCGCCCACCTTACGCTTGCGGGTATACCAAGCCTGCCAGAAGAGTCCTAACAGACCAAGGATGAGGGGCAGACAGTAGAAGACGTTGTGACCCTTGTTCTCCTTCAGCTCATCAGGCAGCAGCGACTGGTCACCCAGACGGATGTTGTCGATGAAGGGAATACCCGTGAGCCAGTTGCCATGCTCGAGTTCGCCATTACCCTGAATGTCGTTCTGACGGCCCGCAAAGTTCCACATGAAGTATCGCCAGTACATGAAGTTGCACTGGTAAGAGAGGAAGAAACGGATATTCTCGAGCTGCGAGGGCATCTTGACGGTCATGGGTTCGCCACAGCGGTCGTAAGCGACTTCGGTGCCGTCGACACCACCCATCCACGACTCGTAGGCAGCAGCATGGCCGGCGTCGTACATACGTGGGAACAGCATGTTCTGGGCGTATTTGTACTCATCCTTTGTGCGGACGATGAAGTAAGAGTCCTTCTCATCGGCAGAGGCTTTCTCCTTACGCTGATAGACGGGCTTGCCCTTCGACATGACTGGCTTGCAGTAGTTACCGTCCTGCTCAAGAGCCACCTGCGAGGTGTAGGCTTGTCCGTAGAGCAAGGGGCGATAGCCATACTGGTCGCGCCCGAGGTAGTCGCCCAGAGTGAAGATGTCCTCAGGTGAGTTCTGATCCATGGGAGGATTGGCAGATGAGCGGATCACGATGAGTGCATAGGTGGAGTAGCCAATCATCAGCATGAGCATGCAGAGCAGCATGGTGTTCTTCATGCGGGCTGTGATGAGCGGCACCTTATCGGTGGTAAGACCAAGCACGAACCACAAGACGGCGAGAACGATGATGCCGATGATGAAGGCCGACCATCCCCAGCCGTAGAAAGGAATGCCGAGCATGCCCACTGAGAGCAGGAAGGCCACATTCTGCACCTTCTGGCTATGGCGCTGGGTCTGCGTTTCGTAGACAGCCCAGATGACGGTAGCCACGAGCAGGATGATATAGATGATCTCGCCCGTGTTGAAAGGCATGCCAAGACCGTTGACAAAGAACAGCTCGAACCATCCGCCCACGGTGATGATGCCAGGAACGACTCCATAGAGCACAGCTGCCAGGATCACCAGCGAGATGCCCAGGGCGATAAGTGAGCCCTTGAGGTTGGCATCGGGGTAGCGACGATAATAGTAAACCAGTCCGATGGCAGGCACACAGAGCAAGTTGAGCAGGTGGACGCCAATGGAAAGTCCTGTGAGGTACATGATCAGCACGAGCCAGCGGTCGCTGTGAGGCTCATCGGCCACATCGTCCCATTTCAGGATCAGCCAGAATACGGCAGCCGTGAAGGCTGAGGAGTAAGCGTAGACCTCGCCCTCGACAGCAGAGAACCAGAAGGTGTCGCTGAAAGTATAGATAAGGGCTCCCACCAGTCCTGAGGCCTCGATGGCTATCAGTCGTGGCAACGTCAGCTCGCCCCAGTCGCTGATAAGCAGTCGTCGCGTAAGGTGCGTGATGCTCCAGAAGAGGAACAGAATGCACGAAGCAGAGAGCAGGGCGCTCATCATGTTGACCATTCGGGCTACCTGCGTGGGATCGCTGGCAAACTGCGAGAACAGGTTGGCAGTGAGCATGAAGAACGGTGCCCCAGGCGGGTGGCCGATTTCGAGTTTGTAACCAGTAGTGATAAACTCCGGACAGTCCCAGAAGGAGGCTGTCGGTTCGATTGTAGAGCAATAGACGAAGGCAGCAATCAGGAAAGTCAGCCAGCCCAGGGTGTTGTCCACCAGTCTGTAACCAGCTCTGCCGCTACGTCCAGCAATGAGTTGTTCCATTTAAAAATATGATCTTCTAACGTTAAAATTCAAATGTGAGTGCAAAGGTACGAAAAAAAGTGAAGAGTGAAGAGTGAAAAGTGAAGAAATTGCTGTCGCTCTACATAAATTAACGTTACATAAACAAACCTGCACCATAGATTAAGATGATGTAACGGAAAATCTTGCCTATCGTGATGGCGATGAAGGTGATGACGATATTAGAGCGCATCAAGCCAAGAGCGATGGTGATGGCACTGCCCAATATGGGCAGAAAGGCGAAGAACCCCATCCACGACCCGTGGCCGGCAATGAAGCGGTGGGCTTTGTCGAGATCCTCCTTCTTCACGTGGAGATACTTCTCGATCCACTCCATCTTGCCCATACGGCCTAAAGCATAATTAAGGACACTGCCCAGTACATTGCCTATGGTGCCGTAGATCATCAGCACCCAGGGGGCGAGGCCTGTGGCCATCAGGGCGAGAATCACCGCCTCACTCGAGAAGGGGAAGAAACTGCCTGCCAGGAAGGCTGCTATCAGCATGCCCCAATAGCCGTACTGGGTTAGGAGACTGATGATGAAATCCATAGGTTCATGCCAGAGAGGAATAACACGACGGCTGTGAGCACGAAGAAGAGAATATTCGACAGACGGGATTCGGTCAGCGCCAGGAAGTGGCCGATAATCGGACTCACAGAAATGAGCATGATGTGGAAAGACAGCTGATAGAACTGAGGCTGCAGGATGATCAGCAGGCAGGAGTAGATCATCAGCGTCATGAAACTGTAATAGATCTGACGTACACGGATCTTGTCTTTATAGCTCGTGGTGACGAAATGGATGCTGCCCAAGAGAAACAGGATGAGGAAGAAAGCCAGCAGGCTGAGGTGTTGCAGACTGAGCACCGAGTAGGAGATGGAGAACTGCAAGTCGGCTATTCCAGCCAGATGGTCTACCCAAATGGTTATATCGCCTTCTCCCCGCCAGGCATACCAGGCCAGCGAGAACCAGTAAGGAGTGGCGAAACCCAGCAGTGAGGCAGTAAACGTCCGCAGGCTGAAACTGTAGAGGGCAAACATCGTCAGCAACCAGAAGACAGGCATGAAATAAATCACATGCACATCGGTCAGACTGCCCAGCCCCAGAAAGAGGAAGGCGTAATAAGTCCACCCTGCCGAAGAACGGTTCTGATAAGTGTTGAACAGACAGAAGAGCGAGGCGATGGCCGTCAGCTGGAGGCAGGCACCACCGGGTGAGTCGAAAAGAAACAAGGCCGCACAGGAGAGCGCGATGTAAGATGAAGACACCAGACGGCTGTAGATGCGTATCAACAGATTCTTGTTGTTGAGCTGCACCATCATGAAGACAGAGAGCACAAAGCAGATAAACTGTAGCCACATGCCATGACCGATCAGTCCTGCCAGCAGCCACACCACTACCGCATACGCCGCCGTGAAAGGCAACGTACGACGGCTCTCTGCTACAATGTTCTGAACGCGTTTCACTCTTACCTTTTTACCTTTTTACTTTTTTACCTTTATAAGTCTGCTCCGATATCGCGACGGAAATACTTGTCGGTAAACTGTATCTTCTGGGCTTCCTCAAAAGACTTCTGCAGGGCTTCGGCCTTATCCTTGCCATAGCTGCTGACAGCGATGACGCGCCCGCCATTGGTGACAACCTCACCATCCTTGATGGCTGTGCCACTGTGGAAGACGATGCTGCCTTCTACCTGCTCGATGCCCTTGATGGGGTAGCCCTTCTTGTACGCCTGAGGATAACCTCCCGACACCAGCATCACGCAGACGGCTGCACGAGGATCGAACTCAATGGCGCGCTGGTCGAGATTGTCCTCAGCCACACCTTCGAACAGATCGACGATGTCGCTCTTCAAACGGAGCATCACACTCTCGGTCTCCGGGTCACCCATACGGCAGTTGTACTCAATCACCATCGGCTCTCCATTCACATTGATCAGTCCGAAGAAGATAAAGCCCTTGTAATCGATACCCTCAGCAGCCAGACCTTCAACCGTAGGACGGATGATGCGATCCTCGACCTTCTGCATCCACTCCTTCGTGGCGAAGGGTACAGGGGTAACGCTGCCCATGCCGCCAGTGTTCAAGCCGGTATCGTGCTCGCCGATACGCTTGTAGTCCTTGGCCTCAGGCAGGATCTTATAGTGCTGGCCGTCAGTGAGCACGAAGACAGAGCACTCGATGCCACTGAGGAACTCCTCGATCACCACTTGTGAAGAGGCATTGCCGAACATGCCGCCCAGCATCTCCTTCAGCTCCTTCTTGGCCTCGTCGAGGGTGGGGAGGATCAGCACGCCCTTGCCAGCACACAGACCATCGGCCTTGAGGACATAGGGAGCCTCGAGGGTCTCGAGGAACTTCAGACCTTCTTCCAGATGCTCGCCGTCGAATGTCTGATAGCGGGCTGTGGGGATGTGATGGCGCTGCATGAAACCCTTGGCGAAGTCCTTTGAGCCTTCGAGCACGGCACCAGCCTTTGAGGGACCGATGACGGGAACATCCTTCGTGCGGGCATCGGCTTTCAGCTCGTCGTAGATTCCTTTTACGAGGGGATCCTCAGGACCTACGACCACCATGTTGACACCTTTCTCTACGACGAAGGTCTTGATGGCCTCGAAGTCGTCGGCCTTCATGGCTACGTTCTCGCCACAGTTGCCTGTCCCGGCGTTGCCTGGGGCGATATAGAGTTTCTCACATTTGCTGCTCTGAGCAATTTTCCATGCGAGGGCATGCTCGCGTCCACCACTGCCTAATAATAATATCTTCATATATAATTATTACATTTTTACATTATTTCATTTTTAAATTTTCCTCAAAGTACTGCGTGATGCGCTCATGGAGATGAACACTCGCATGACCACGCATATTGTGGGGCTCGCCAGGATAGGCGAAGAAATCGGGCTGTGTGCCAGCCTTGATACAAGCATCGAGGAACGACAAGCAGTGCTGAGGCACCACGGTGTCATCGTTATAGCCTGTGATAATCTGCAGTTTGCCCTTCAGATTCTTGGCCTTCGGGATCAGACTGCTCTTGGCAAAGCCCTCAGGGTTGCTTTCGGGTGTGCCCATATAGCGCTCACCATACATCACCTCATACCATTTCCAGTCGATGACGGGGCCACCTGCTACGCCTACCTTGAAGACATCAGGATAATTCGTCATCAGCGAGATGGTCATAAAGCCTCCGAAGCTCCAGCCGTGAACACCCAGACGATCCATATCGACGTAGGGCAGGGTGCGCAGATACTCTACGCCCTTCATCTGATCCTGCATCTCAATCTGTCCCAGCTGGTGGAAGGTGGCCTGCTCGAAGGCAAGTCCACGATTCTCTGAACCACGATTGTCGAGGATAAAGACAATATATCCCTTCTGCGCCATATAGGTCTCCCACGAACGACTGGCCCAGTGCCACGAAGCATCGACATTGTGGGCATGAGGCCCTCCGTAGACATAAACCACTGTGGGGTATTTCTTCGTAGCGTCGAAGTCGGATGGCTTGACCATTCTGAAATAAAGGTCTGTGGCACCGTCTGCAGCCTTGATGCTACCCATCTCGAAGATGGGCTGCTGGTAGCCATTCCAGGGATCCTCTGCCTTGTGCAGCTGATAGCCCTTACCGTTAGACGTCTGTCTTACGTTGATGACAAGAGGAATCTCGGGTGCTTGGTATTTCTGATATACCTGTTCGCCAGAAGCCGAGAGCACGGCAGTGCGAGTAACCCCGATACCATCGTCGAGCAGCGTGCGCTTGCCCGTCTTGATGTTGACGGCATAGAGATTCTTCTGCAGCAGGTTCTTCTCGTTGGAGAGGATGATGACGCTCTGCGACTTCCTGTTGAAGCCCAGAACATCGAGCACCACCCAGGGGCCAGAAGTGAGCTGCTTCAGCAGTTGTCCCTCCTTATTATATAAATATAAGTGGTTGAAGCCGTCTTTCTGGCTCTGCAGGATGAACTTCGTATCGTCCCAAGGTAAGAACTCGATGGGATTCAAGGGTTCTACGTATTTGTCGGAAGTCTCGCGAAGCAGCTCTGCCAACTTCTCGCCAGTCTCTGCGCTGTAGGATACGAGGCGACAGTCGTTCTGTGCGCGATTCAACTCCTGGATATAGACAGTCTTGGCATCGGGGCTCCAGGCGATATTGGTGAAATAGCGGTCGGTGGGATCGCCAGCCTGCAGATAGACTGTCTTCTGTGTCTTCAGATCGAAGACGCCCACAGTCACCTTGTGGCTCGTCATGCCTGCCATGGGATATTTATCAGGTTCGTAGGTGGCCTCACGCGGGAAGATGTCTACCTGCGGATAGTCGGTCACCATGCTCTGATCCATGCGGTAGAAGGCCAGCTTCTGTCCGTCAGGACTCCAGAAGGTACCTTTATTGATGCCAAACTCATTGCGGTGAACAGACTGACCATAGACGATTTCGCGCGATCCGTCGTTGGAGAGCTGATACTCCTGATCGTCGGCATCCCTCACATAGAGCTGCAAGTCCTTGGTATAAGCAATGGCACGCGAGGCTTTGTTCCAGTCGTGATTTCCTGTGCCTTGGATGTGCTGCACCATCGTGGTCTGCTTCTGCTTGAAGTCGTAAAGAATCTGGATGGTGTCGTTGCTGAGTAGCACGAGCGACTTGTCGGCATAGGGGTAACTGGCCATATAGGCGCTGTGCATGGATGAGGGCTCAGCCTTCAGGGTGGCATTAACCTCGTCGAGCGTAAACAGCGCTGTCCGGCTCTTATCCTGGGCGATGGTGCCTCCCTCTTCAGCATCCTGATACATCAGCTGATCGCCCCACCACGTGATATAGACGTTCTTCGGCAGCATGCGCCTATAGTTGGTACCACCGTAGTTGAGGTCTTCGAGGGTGAAAAGCTTGTCTTGTGCAATCATTGACATAGAAACGGTCAAAAGGGCTGCCAGCCCCATGAACTTAATCTTCGTCATCATCGAACCTCCTCTTCTTTCCAAAGTCCTTGCCTTTTCCGAAAGAACGGCCCTTGCCGCTACGATCGAAACGCTCGTGGCCACCCTTGTTGGGACTGCTTTTATAGCCGCCCTTGCGATCACGACGGTCATTACGATCACGACGGTCATTGCGGTCACGGCGGTCATTCCGATCATCACGGTCGTCGCGACGCACTTTGCGCTCATTGCGCTTGTCGTTGCTGAGATCATGATAGTGGAAGGTGAACGAGCGGATGTCGGCCTCTTCGTTCTCTTCCTGTTCCTCCAGGCGTTTCTTAAACTCGCGCTCTTTCTTGAAGCGGTGCTTCTCGGCCATCTGGCGCTTCTCCTCTTCAGTCTTCACGACACCACCTTCAGAGCGGAAGTCCTTCAGCTTGCCATCAAACAACTGGTATTTGCGGAACTCGCACTCCAGTGAGCCGTTGTAAAGCGGAATCTTGATGCTGGGCTTCAGTCCGATCTGATCGAAGCATTCCTCGCGATAGCTGAGCACCCAGGCATCATTGCCCTTGAACTGGTGCTTCAGGCGCTCGCCAATCATCCTGTATGTCCCCAAGAGGTCAGGCGTAGAGATACGCTCACCATAAGGCGGGTTGGTGATGATTATACTCTTATTCTGTGGCTGTGTAAACTCCTTGAAATCCTGCTGCTCCACGCTGATGACATCTGAGAGTCCTGCTGCCTTGACATTCATGCGGGCGGTGTTGACAGCCTTCATGTCGATGTCGTAACCATAGATCTTATGGGTAAACTCGCGCTCCTGACTCTCGTCATTGTAGATGTCGTCAAACAAGTCGGCATCAAAATCAGGCCATTTCTCGAAGGCAAACTCCTTGCGGAAGAGTCCCGGTGCCATGTTCTTGGCTATCAGGGCTGCTTCGATCAGCAGGGTTCCGCTGCCACACATCGGGTCGATGAAGTCGGTATCGCCCTGCCATCCAGAGAGTAGGATCATGCCTGCTGCCAGTACCTCGTTGAGGGGAGCATCGACACTCTCCTGGCGATAGCCCCTGCGATGGAGCGACTCGCCACTGGAGTCGAGACTCAGCGTGCAGTGATCCTCAGCGATATGCATGTTCAGACGGATGTCGGGATTGGTCACCGATATATTCGGGCGCTTGCCTGTCTTCTCCCGGAATTGGTCGACGATGGCATCCTTTACCTTATACGACACGAACTTAGAATGGCGGAACTCCTCAGAGAACACGACAGAGTCGACCGTGAAGGTCTTGTCGTTCTCCAGATATTGCGTCCAGTCTATTTTCTTGATTTCCTCATACACGTCATCTGCGCTTTTCGCTTTGAAATGACGGATAGGCTTCAGGATTCTGATGGCAGTGTGCAATTGGAAGTTTGCACGATACATCATTTCTTTATCACCTGTAAACGATACCATTCGTCTACCGATCTTAACATCGTTAGCCCCCAGTTGGGTCAGCTCTTTCGCCAGTACAGGTTCCAGTCCCATAAACGTTTTGGCGATCAGTTCAAAATTTTGTTCCATTATATTGCAATTACAGGGTGCAAAGTTAATGTAAGTTGAGCGAAAAACGCACTTTTTTTCTGTTAATCTAATAAAAATCTTCAGTTTTTGTGAAAAAACGTGCCGAAATTGTTGATTTTCCAAATAAAATTCTTACTTTTGCGAAGAATTAAGAACCTATGATCGGATTATTATTATATGCCTACTCGGATAACGAGCACCTCATACCCATCTTCTGGGGCGTGGGTTTTCTGCTAGCGGCCTTACTTATCTATGGCATTTTCCGTCAGCGTCGGATTGGCGTCAGGCTCAACAAAGAATTGCAGGAACTTGAGAAAACGCGTCAGAATAATATTGAGTATGAGTTTATCCTGAAGGCCATGAAGATTGCCGTCTGGAGGATGGATCCCAAGATGAGGCTGGTAACCTATGAATCCGACTATCGCGATGGAAAGGACAGCTATGTCTCGTCACCAGATACCCCGATAGACTCGATGTGGGACTATCTCGAATCATCCGACATGCAGCGTGTAAAAGTTGCGCTCGAGGATATTCTCGCCGGGCGCAGCGACTCCTATCATCAAACCTATCGTGTGAAGTTGAACAACTCCATGTATTGGGAGGAGAGTTACGCCACGATTTCTGCGCGCGATGAGAATGGTAACCCGACGTCGATTGTAGGAACATCGTTGCGCATCGACGAACAGAAGAAGATGGAGACCGATCTGATTAATGCCCGTAACAAAGCAGAGGAGAGCGACCGTCTGAAGACTGCCTTCCTTGCCAATATGGGTCATGAGATCCGTACGCCGCTGAATGCTATTGTGGGCTTTGCCGACCTTCTGCCTGTCGTGGAGAGTGATGAAGACCGTAACCAACTGATTCAGGAGATTCAGAACAACAACCACAAGCTGCTGCAGATTATCGATGGTCTGGTGAGCATGTCGAAGATCGAGGCAGAGGCCAAGAATCTGGTGATGGCGCAGACGGATGTCGTGCCTATACTGAAGAGCATTGCCGATACGCATGCCCAGTTGGTCGATGGTACGACGCTCATCATCGCCACTCATTTCCCCCATACCGAATTGTACATGTATACGGATGTCGCCAAACTTTCAGAAATTGTGGATCATCTCATGCAGAATGCCATCAAGTTCACGCAGAAAGGCTCCATCACATTGGGCTTCGACCTGGTGAAGGGCGATCATGTACGTATCTATGTCCGTGATACGGGTAAGGGTATTGCCAAGGAAGACCAGGAGCGTATCTTTGAGCGTTTCGTCAAGATCGATGAGTATATTCCTGGTACGGGTCTTGGTCTGTCTGTGGCGAAGGCTCACGTCCAGAGCCTGCGCGGTACGCTGGGCGTAGAGTCTGAACTTGGCAAGGGCTCCACCTTCTGGATCGAACTGCCTTTATCTTAATTCTTTTTTTCGCTTTCTGCAACTTTTTCGTGTTTCCTTCCGTCAAACAGACAGAAGTGAAACAAAAAAAAGACGAAAGATATGAAAAAGCATTTATTCCCAGTCGCAGGCCTAGTGGCCTTGGCAGTAGTCCTGATGTCTGCCACATCGTGTGTGAAAACAAGTCATTCGTTGCCGTTGGATGAGGGGCAGCGCGTCACAGAGTCGCGTTTCCTGAAAGGTTTCGAGAAAATAGAGATTGTCGGTTCTCCTACAGTCTATTATACCCAGGCCGACAGTTTCTCAGTAGAGGTCACAGGTCCAGAGAACTATATCGAGGACATTCTGACCGAAGTGAATGCCAAGAGTCTCGTTATCCGCAATCGGGGTAAGATGGGTGTGGTTAATTTCCAGTTGAATGGCTCCAACAAAATCTTTGTTCACGTTACCTCCCCTGATCTGATCGCTATTAGTCTGAATGGTTCAGGCGACTTCATCAGCAAGCAGCGCATCGATACCGACAATATGGACATCAATCTGCGTGGTTCGGGCGACATCGACATAGCCGACCTGATCTGTGATCGTTGCGACATCAACCTGATTGGCTCTGGCGATATCGATCTGAAGCGGCTGGAGGCTCAGAGAATTGCTGCTTCACTGATCGGTTCAGGCGATATTGATCTGAAACTCAACAATGTGCTGAACACCTTACTGGCATTGAAGGGCTCAGGCGACATCTCTGCCGACTTTGCAAAGGGCTGCAAGAAGGTAGAATGTGAACTGCGTGGCTCAGGCGATATCAGCCTGAAAGGAAATGTAGAACACTTTAGTAAACAAAAAAGCGGTTCTGGCGATATTGAGTATCATAAATTGACTATAGAAAAATAAATTTATCTAAAAAGTTTTCAGAGTCTGCTAAATAATGTCTACCTTTGCAGCCGTTATGAAATATGCAGTCATAGCGGCGGGCGAAGGAAGCAGGCTCGCTCAGGAAGGAATCAAAAGCCCAAAACCTCTGGTAGAGGTAGCTGGCGAGCGGTTGATAGATAGGTTACTGAGGGTCTTTATGGCCAATGGAGCCTCTGAAGTTGTGGCCATCTGCAATGAGCAGATGATTGATGTACAAGTTCGTCTGCAGGAAATACAGAATGGCGGCCAGGTGCCGCTGAAGTTCATCGTCAAGTCAACACCCAGTTCCATGCACAGCATGTGGGAGCTCAGTCGCTGGCTTGGCGATGAGCCGTTTGTGCTTACAACGGTCGACACCATCTTCCGTGAATCCGAGTTCGAGACCTATATTAAGACCTTCCACTCGCTGATTGCTCGTGGTGAGGCCGATGGCCTGATGGGGGTAACCGACTATATTGATGATGAGAAGCCGCTCTACGTGTCTACCGATGAGGCGCTTCGCATCACAGGATTTCTTGATAGTTGTGATGCGCCCAAATACATCAGTGGCGGCATCTACGGTCTGATGCCAGCCTCCATCGATACGCTTCGTCGCTGTATCGAGCGTGGTGAGAGTCGTATGCGGAACTTCCAGCGTGCCCTTGTGCGCGACGGTCTGCGCCTCCAGGCGTTTCCCTTTTCGAAGGTACTCGATATCGATCATGCCTCTGACATAGCGAAAGCCGAGCGTTTTTTGAAAGATTGAAGAGATGAAAGTGCTGATGATACAACGGGCTCCACAGTTCTCTCCTAATTCCGTGGAGAAGGACAGGGCTATCTTAGAGGCCGTAGGCGCCTGCCTGACAGCTCAGGGTCATGCTGTGTCAGTCGTCAGCGAAGACGGCCTGGCAGAGATTCCCTCTTGTGATGTCATCTTCACGATGGGACGCTTGCCGGAGACACTCGAGGCACTGAGTGCAGTGCCTGCTGACTGTCGTATCATCAATACGTCTCAGGGGGTCGCGTCATGCTCCCGTTGTCGCCTGGAGTCTATCATGGCTCAAGTAGGGACACCTGTTCCTCCGAAGGAAGGTTCCGATGGCTATTGGCTGAAAAGAGGCGATGCAGCTGCACAGTCGGAGGATGATGTGCAGTTTGCGCCTGATAAGACCTCGCTCGAAGCAAAGATTCGTCAGATGACGCAGCGTGGTATTACTCAATACACTGTCAGTGCGCATGTTGTGGGCGACCTTGTGAAGTTCTATGGCGTCAGTGGCACAGGCTTCTTCCGCTATTATTATCCTACGGACGATGGAAATACGAAGTTCCGCGACGAGGAGCGTAACGGCTCTGCCTGTCATTATCCTTTCGAGTCGTCTGCTGTTCAGACTGATGCCGAGCATCTGGCAGAGGCTGTAGGCATTAAGGTCTATGGGGGCGACTGTATTGTGCGGAGCGATGGCAGTTTCTGCTTCATCGATTTCAACGACTGGCCCAGTTTCTCGCGTTGCCGTGAGGAGGCTGCCGAGGCCATAGCTTCATTGGTAGAATTTTGAAATAGTAAAAATAGTCAAATAGTAATATGGCAACATTTAAGGAATTACTCAAGTTATCATTTAAGTCAGAGGACACAGAGGAGTGGCTCGATGTACACTTTACGCGTCCTATCGGACTGGCATTTGCTTTGTTGTGGAATAAGTTCGACATTCATCCGAATGTCATCACTATTGTTTCTATCTTTCTTGGTGCCGGAGCAGGTTGGATGTTCCATTATTCCGATCTCGGGTCTAACGTCTGTGGTGTCGTGCTGCTGATGCTGGCCAACTTCTGCGACTCTACCGATGGTCAGATGGCGCGTATCACGGGAAAGAAGACGCTTATCGGACGTATGCTCGATGGTTTTGCAGGCGACGTGTGGTTCTTCTGCATCTATCTCGCCATCGTCTACCGTCTGTGGAATCAGAACATCCCCGGTACTGATATCCAGTGGGGCTTCTGGGCGTTTGTCTTCTGTGCCTTCGCAGGTTTCATCATCCACTCACCTCAGAGCACACTGGCCGATTATTACCGTCAGATTCATCTTTTCTTCCTCCTGGGTAAGGATGGTAGCGAACTCGACAACTACAAGCAGCAGCGTGCTATCTATGAGGGACTGCCCAAGAACGATCTCCTCGGGCGCACGTTCTATTATAATTATGCCAACTACTGCAAGAACCAGGAGAAGCAGACGCCTAATTTCCAGAAGTTCTTTGCCCGTTGGAAGGAAGTATCGGCTCAGCCTTCTGCCCATCTGGAGGATATCCGCCAGCAGTTGCTCTCAGGCAGCCGTCCTCTGATGAAGTACACCAATCTGCTGACGTTCAACGCCCGTGCCATTACGATCTACGTCGCTTGTCTGTGCGACATTCCCTGGCTTTATCCCTTGTTCGACCTCACCGTCTTCCAGGCCATGTATATGTATATGCGCCATACGCATGAGCGCCTCTGTGCTGACCTTAACAAGCAGCTGTAGATGATCAAGGGGTATATCTTCGACTACGGTGGAACACTCGATACGGGTGGCAATCATTGGGGCAAAGTTATCTGGCATGCCTACGAGCGTGTAGGTGTGCCTGTCAGCGAGGCTCTTTTTCGCGATGCCTATGTTCATGGTGAGCGCACCCTGGGGCGTAATCCCATCATCAAGCCCGATTTCACCTTCCGTCAGACGCTGGCGCAGAAGCTTCGGCTTCAGCTCGATTTTATCGAGGCTTCTTGTCCGGAGGTGTCGTGGGCAAAGCATGGTGAGAAGCTTCTCAATGACCTTTATGCCCGAACGTGCGAAGAGACATCCCAGAGCCGCAGTGTTCTGCTTCAGTTGCGTGAGCACTTCCCCATGGTGCTTGTCAGCAATTTCTATGGTAACATCGCTACCGTGCTTCGTGAGTTCTCGCTCGACGGCATATTCCAACACATCGTCGAGTCGGCAGTGGTGGGTATCCGTAAGCCCGATCCACGTATCTTCACACTCGGTGTTGAGGCATTAGGACTCGACCCATCGGAGGTAGTCGTTGTGGGCGACAGTATCGATAAGGATATCATCCCAGCTCGTCAGGCAGGTTGCCACACCGTGTGGTTTAAGGGCGAAGGCTGGACTGACGCCCCCGTTGACGAATCGCAAGCTGAACGGGTTATCAACTCGCTCTCCGAGCTTGTTGAAATTTAAAAATGTAAGAATGTAATAATTGTAAATGACAGAAAGAATATATGATAGGGCTCAAAGGCTAGTAAAGTGGCTTTTACCTTTTTACCTTTTTACCTTTTTACCTTTAAGCACTTTTGCCCAGCAGATGCTCACAGGTGCCATCACTGATGCGCAGACGGGTGAGGCCATACCCTTTGCCTCCGTGCAGTATAAGGGGCACAACCTCGGCGTTGTCTCCAATATCGAGGGCCATTATTCCATCGCCCGTCATCAGGGATGGATGCTCTCCTTCAGCGCCGTCGGCTATGTCACCACGACTGTGATGGTGAATCATGGTGTCAAGGGTGCTTATAACGTCAAGCTCAAAGCCGATAATACCCTGCTGAAGGAAGTCACCGTGAAGGCTAAGCGTGGGCGTTACAGCCGTAAGAACAACCCTGCTGTCGAGATGATGAAGAAGGTGATTGCTGCCAAGAAGCAGACCGATCTCGACAACCACGACTACTATCAGTATAACAAATATCAGAAACTGACCCTCGCTGTCAATGAGATTACTCCAGCCGTCCTGGATAGTCCTAAATATAAGAAGAAGCAGTGGCTGATCGACCAGGTGGAGACTTGTCCTTACAACAACAAGCTCATTCTGCCTGTATCTGTCGATGAGACCGTCTCGCAGAAGATTTACCGCAAAAAGCCTCACGACGAGAAGATCATTGTCAAGGGTATGAACTCTTCGGGTGTCAACGATCTTGTGCAGACGGGTGATATCCTCACCACGGTGCTGAAGGATGTCTTTACCGATGTGAACATCTACGACGATCAGATCCGCATGCTGCAGTATCCCTTCACTTCGCCTATCGGTAGTGGCGCCATCTCCTTCTATCGCTACTACATCGAAGACACGCTGATGGTTGGCAACGACAAGTGCTTCCATCTGCACTTCCTGCCAAACAACCAGCAGGACTTCGGTTTTCGTGGTGACCTCTATATCCTGGCGGATTCGAGCTGGCAGGTCAAGCGCTGCGACATGACCATCCCCAAGAAGAGCGACGTGAACTTTGTCGAGAACATGCAGATTGTCCAGGAGTTCACAAAGTTGCCCACTGGCGAGTGGGTGCTCACTGTCGATGATATGTTTACTGAGGTGAAGTTCGCCAGCTTCCTCCATAAGTTTGCCGTTATCCGAAACACGCGATTGACCGATTTCGCCTTCGATGAGCTGCCTCGACAGTTGTTCAAGGGTAAGAAGAAAGAGGTGAAGGATGTCAATGCGATGATGCGTGGCGATGATTTTTGGAAGAAGTACCGACAGGTGGAGCTCACCAAGAGCGAGAGTTCGATGGATAATTTCATCAAGGGCCTCGAACAGACCAAGGGCTTCAAGTATATCATCTTCGGACTGAAGGCTCTCATTGAGAACTTCGTTGAGACGGGCACCAAGGATCACCCCTCGAAAGTCGATATCGGACCTGTGAACACCATCTTCAGCTCGAACTTCATCGATGGCTTCCGTACGCGCCTCTCAGCGCAGACCACAGCCAACCTCGACTCCAACTTCTTCTTCCGGGGCTATGTGGCTCGTGGCTGGGGATCCAAGAAGAACTATTATAAGGCCGATGTCATCTATTCTTTCAATAAGAAAGAGTATCTGCCACGCGAGTTCCCCATGCGTACGCTCACTTTCAGCTCCAGCTACGACATCGACTCGCCTTCAGATAAGTTCCTCCATACCGATAAGGATAATGTGTTCACGAGTCTGAAATGGACCACTGTCGACAAGATGAAGTTCTATAATCGTCAGTCGCTGACTTTCCAGCGCGAGGAGGATTGGGGCTTCCGTACTACTGTCGAATTCAAGACTGAAGAGAATGAGGCCGCTGGCGAACTCTACTTCATCCCGATGTCAGAGTCGCCTGACCGCATGCTTTGGACAAACTGGAGCCATCCCGTCTGCCAGCAGGAGATCGAAAGAAATAATGCCCCTGTTGTTGCCCCAGGCACGACAGCAGCAGCCTCAGGTACAGCACTAACTCCTATCACACCCGTTCATAGCCGCAAGTTCCGCACCACCGAGCTTCGTGCCGAGTTGCGCTTTGCCCCAGGCGAGACGTTCATCAATACCAAGCAGCGCCGTCTGCCCATCAACCTCGATGCCCCTGTCTTCACCGTCAGCCATACGCTGGGATTCAAGGACTTTCTCGGAGGCGATTACAGCTATAACTACACCGAGGCCAGTATCTATAAGCGCTTCTGGCTCCGTTCGTGGGGTAAGATGGACTGGCTTGTCAAGGGTGGAATCCAGTGGGAGAAAGTTCCCTATCCGCTGCTCATCATGCCTGAGACCAACCTCTCATATATCGTGCAGGACTATACGTTTGAGGCAATCAACAACATGGAGTTCCCCACCGATCGCTTCCTCAGCGCCATCGTCAACTGGGACTTGAATGGTAAGATCTTCAACCGCATCCCCCTGCTCAAGAAACTCAAGTGGCGCGAGTGGATAGGCTTCCGCATACTTTGGGGCGAGCTCTCAGATAAGAACAACCCCGAGAACCCATACAATGTGGGCAATCCTATCTTGATGTACTTCCCCGAGGGCTCATACGTTATCGACCCCAAGCGTCCCTACATGGAGCTCACGCTGGGTATCCACAACATCTTCAAGCTCCTCCATGTCGAGTACGTCCGTCGTCTGAACTACAACGAGCTTCCCACGGCCCACAAGCACGGCTTCCGCATGATGGTCCGCATGACGTTCTAGAACCGCCCTGTTGCCTTGATGATGATTCGACGATAAGCAGGCAAAGCGTATTTGCTCTGGTCGTGCACTTCGCAGATGATGTGAATCTCGTCGTTCATAAAGGTGGCAGGTATCTCTACTTTGACAGACGAAGATGTGTCATGGCTGATTTCCGCCTTCGTCTGTCCAATGCCCTCCTGCTGCCACCATCTGAATGAGAGCGCGTCGCCATCGGGGTCGGATGATGCAGAGGCATCGAGGGTGACTGTCTGCCCGGCCTTTCCCATGATGACGATCGCATCAGTGCCGTTCTCCCCATTGACAATGACTGCAGGATTGTGATTGCCCTGTCCCGTTTCAGCCCATTCGATGCGGGCGATGAAGTCGTTAAGGTGATCGCGATAGAACTGGCGATAATACGTTTCTGAGATACTCTTCACGGGTTCCTGCCAACTGGTCCAAGCGTAGGTCGTAGAGTCCTTGGTCAGAGCCCAAGTGTGATAGCCACCCCATCCTGCCTGCATGGGTTCTTCCGGATTGTGAAGACCATTAGGGATAACGTTGAGGAACGAAGGCGTGTCGCCCTCTACACCATATTTATAATCAGGATATTGCTTGCCCAGTGCTGCATGCCCCTGAATCTCACTCTTGATCTGCTGCCAGTACTCTTGTCCGAGGCTGCATTGCAACTGCCAGGTGCCTTCATCCCAAACGAACAGGAGGTCATTGGCAAATTCACGGCGCATCCACTGATGAGAGCTGTAGGCAAGGTTCATCCGCATGGCATACACCATATCCTGGTCTGTGATGGTATATAGACGGAGTTTGTGCAAGAATGCTTTCAGTTGTTCGGGTGTACGTGTCTGCTTCACCTTCCAGATGGCTTGCGCTAATGTGTTGGCTCCGCCCCAGGCACATACCCAGATAGGGCGTTCGTCATTTTCGTCGGCCAGTCTGATGATGAGTTCGCTGCCCTCGCTGTCGTTGTCCTTGCCAATCACCTTGATGCCTGCCCGCTGACTGCCCATCACACTACGGCTCCGTATGTACTCCGCACTTGGCCAATAGCCCATCTCCTGACAGCCGTTTTCTTGGTCTGTGCTGAGAAATGCCTTCTGACCAGATCGCTTCATGAGGTTATGCACATCCACCCGGTATGCCTCAACTACCGAATCGCGATAGGCGGCACTTTGGGTAGGATAGGGGTCGCAGTTCCAGCCTGTCGAAGTGATGATTCCTTCAATCTCCAGTTGGTCGGCATAGCATAGCAGATGCACGAGCGACTCGGTATCGTCAGGTTCGAGATCTGGTTGCCCGATGTCAGTTAGGATGACCACACGAGGTTTCAGTTGCGCTTGCACTCCTATTGTCAAGAGGCAGAGCAGTAGAATAACAAGGATTTTCTTCATTTTATAATACGTTGAGGCCACAAAAATAAGCATTATTCTCCAATCCGCCAAACTTTTATAGAAATAAGAGCCACTATCCTAACAGTTTCGAACGATCTTGGGCTTTTGGGATTTATGGCATTACTACGCCTAATGCATCTTCCAGTGGCGCAAGCACATCTTGCCGTTTTTTACGGATGGTACTCATATCAAGGGCATTGATGAGTTCCTTGGTCTCATATCCCTTCTTGTAGGTTTTACGAGCCTTCTTATACAAATCCAACAATTGCTGATATCCGTTTATCCCCTTCAACGATGAAGGAACTTGCTTTAATCGAAGGAAGTTACAAACGCCATGCACGTCATCGAGAATCCAGTCTTCAATGGAACTCCTGACGCCTACACGTATAAATTCATCAATACCCATGCGCTTAACGCTTTTGCCGATAGAATCCCATTTTACTATTTGCGGTTGCTTGACCTCGAAAACATCAGTATCATATGAACAACATAGCGTCTTTATTTTGTAACTACCTGCTTGGGCTGTTGGCAAGTATTCGTTTTTCAACTTTGCCAATAGTTTGCTGGAATATCTTGTTACCCCCTTTAGGTTACATACATCATAAGGCAACAACTTATTGCTGCTGACGGATGCATAA